>JAGPFT010000306.1 GCA_018056405.1 Anaerolineae bacterium | reverse complement strand
CTCAACCGGTCCATCACAGAGCGCGCAGTGGTCGCAGAGAAAGCCTCAGAGCTTTTCCGACTTTCCCCTCCGCGCCCTCGTCATCTCAGCGGCTCAAGATCACTGCCCCAAAAAGCGAATGCACCCCTTTGCACGCACCCGCTTGGATTGTGACCTGGGCCTGGGCTATAATGCCGGCACATGTCTGATAGAACGCTTCGCTCGCGCCGGCCCTGGATCCTGTGGGCGCTCAGCCTGACTGTGATCCTCGTCGGGGTGGCTAACCTGGCGCTGGCGCTCGATCACGCCTGTCATGCCGGGCGTTACCGCGCGCTGGGAGTTTCCTACCCGCCCCTGCTGCGCGCGGCCCTGGCGCTAGGCTGGGCTGTGTTGCTGTTGGCGCTGGGCGTGGGGCTGGCCCGGCGCAAACGATGGGCGCGCCGCTGGCTCGTGTTCGCGCTGAGCAACTACGGCGCGTTTGGCGTGTTATGGACTATTGGCTTCGCCCGCGCCGACTTTGCCCGGCAGCGCATCGCCTTTCAGGCGGTGCTGGTCGTGCTGTTGGTGGGAGCGGTGGCCTGGGTGATGCGCTGGCGGCGTGTGTGCGCTGCGTTCGATGCGCCGGGCGCTGAGCCTGGCGGAGGACAGGGTGGGCGAATCGCGGAGAATGGGCCTGATGGCGACAACGAATCCCAAGATTGAGCAGCTCAACCAGATGCGGTTGCAGAGCGCAGCGGGCGGCGGCCCGGATCGCGTCGAGAAGCAGCATAAGTCCGGCAAGCTGACTGCCCGCGAGCGGCTCGACCTGCTGCTCGATCCGGGCAGCTTCCGCGAGATGGACGCTTTTGTGGTGCACCGCGAGCGCAACTTCGGCATGGACGGGCCGGACAAGCAGTTCCTCGCCGATAGCGTCGTCACCGGCTGGGGGACGATCAGGGGGCGGCTGGTCTATGTCTTCTCGCAGGACTTCACGGTGATGGGCGGCTCGCTGAGCGAAGTGCACGCCGAGAAAATCTGCAAGATTATGGACATGGCCCTAAAGAACGGCGCGCCGGTCATCGGCCTCAACGACTCCGGCGGGGCGCGCATTCAGGAGGGCGTGGTCAGCCTGGGCGGTTACGCTGACATCTTCCTGCGCAATACGTTAGCCAGCGGGGTGATCCCGCAGATCAGCGTGATCATGGGGCCATGTGCCGGCGGCGCGGTCTATAGCCCGGCGCTGACCGACTTCGTGTTCATGGTCAAGGACACGTCCTACATGTTCGTCACCGGGCCGGACGTGGTGCGCGCCGTGACGCACGAGGATGTCACCTTCGAGGAACTGGGCGGGGCCATGACTCACAACACGCTCAGCGGGGTCAGTCATGTGGCAGCCAACAGCGAAGAGGATGCGCTCTTCCTCATCCGCGAGATTCTGGGCTACATGCCGCAGAACAATATGGAAGACCCGCCCTTCGAGCCGAGCAAGGACGACCCGCTGCGCACCGAGGACGCGCTCAACGACATCGTTCCCGACGACCCCAGCAAGCCCTACGACATCAAGGACGTGATCCGGCTGGTGGTGGACGAGGGGCGCTTCTTTGAGATTCACGAGCACTACGCGCAGAACATCGTCGTCGGCTTCGCCCGGCTGGGCGGATTCAGCGTGGGCATCGTCGCCAACCAGCCGGCAGTGCTGGCCGGCGTGCTGGACATCAAGGCCAGCGAGAAGGCGGCGCGCTTCATCCGTTTCTGCGACTGTTTCAACATCCCGGTCATCACTTTCGAGGATGTGCCCGGTTTCATGCCCGGCGTTGGGCAGGAGCACGGCGGGATCATCCGGGCCGGGGCCAAGCTGCTCTACGCCTACTGCGAGGCGACCGTGCCCAAGATCACCGTCGTCACGCGCAAAGCCTACGGCGGGGCCTATTGTGTCATGAACAGCAAGCACATCCGCAGCGACCTCAACCTGGCCTGGCCGACGGCAGAACTGGCCGTCATGGGGCCGGACGGTGCGGTGAGCATCATCTTTCGCCGCGAACTGATGGAGGCCGACGACCCGGCAGCACGCAAAGCGGAACTGGTGCAGGACTACCGCGACCGCTTCGCCAACCCCTATGTGGCGGCGGCGCGCGGCTACATTGACGATGTGATTGTGCCCTCCGAGACGCGCCCGCGCCTGATCAACGCGCTGGGGATGCTGCAAAACAAGCGCGACAGCAACCCGCCCAAGAAGCACGGGAATATCCCGCTGTAGAGGTGGGCAGGACGAGAGGACGCCATGCGAAATCTGCCGCTCTTTGGCTCTCAGGTGGAAATTGCCAGCCACTTCGATCCGACGGCAAACTTGGTGCTGTTCCAGGGTGATGCCAATGACCTGCTTGGCACGATTCCAGATGGGACGGTGAGTCTGATCATCACGTCTCCTCCCTACAATTTGGGCAAGGAATATGAGGATCGCACGTCTATCGAGTCCTATCTGGCTGCCCAGGCAGACACGATAGCTCAGCTTTACCGCGTGCTGCGCTCAGACGGGAGCATCTGCTGGCAGGTTGGCAACTTCGTCGAGAAGGGTGAGGTATTCCCCCTGGATATTCTCTACTACCCCCTCTTCAAGAAATTGGGGTTGTCGCTCAGGAACCGCATCATCTGGCATTTCGGGCACGGTCTCCATACGCAGAAGCGTTTCTCAGGACGCTATGAGACGATCCTCTGGTTTACCAAGAGCGATGAGTATGTCTTCAACCTGGACGAGGTGCGCGTGCCAGCCAAATACCCTGGCAAACTGCACTACAAGGGGCCAAACAGGGGCAAGCCGTCGGGCAATCCTTTGGGGAAGAATCCCTCAGATGTGTGGGAGATACTGCTTGAGGACTGGGACGAGTGTTTCTGGGATATTCCCAACGTGAAGTCAAACCATCCAGAGAAGACGATACATCCCTGTCAGTTTCCGGTTGAACTGGTCGAACGCTGCGTACTCGCGCTCACCCATGAAGGGAACTGGGTTCTTGACCCGTATGCCGGGGTTGGTTCGGCGCTCATCGCGGCTGTCAAGAATGATCGCCGGGGGATGGGGAGCGAGAAAGAAGCGCAGTACGTGGAGATTGCGCGCGAGCGCCTGATCGCCTACTGCAACGGGACGCTCAAACTCAGGCCGCTTGGCAGGCCAGTACATAGACCATCTGGACGCGAGAAGGTCTCGCAGATTCCCGATGAATGGAAGTCATTGCCAAAGGATGGGAGCGGATGATCGTCGCCGGCGTCTATTCTTTCAAGAATGGAAAAGAGACTCTTGAAACCGGCTTCCCGGTAGCGCTTGGGGACATTCTCCAAATCATTGCGAGTGTGGATGCGGCAGCGTGCAAGATCAAGACCAGCGAAGAGCGGACGATGCTGGGGCGCACGTTGTGCAGCCCCCGCGAGCTGAACCGGCTCTACGCCGAGTTGTTTCGTCAGCGCGGCTGGCGTACTGAGCGTGTTCCCTGCGACTATTCCTCAGCATATTATGTCAAGGGATACGCCTCGTCTGCGTCGTCGCGGGTGCTTTCCGCGAGATGGATTTTGTGAAGGATAGGGTTGGCGTAGAAGTTCAGTTCGGCAAGTACGCTTTCATGGTCTACAACGTGTGCGCCAAGATGACTATCTTCCGCAACTACGACATCATCAATGCGGGAGTTGAGATCGTGCCGATCAAAGACCTCGCTGATGAAATGTCAACAGGCGTTTCCTACTTCGAGCAGATTGTATGGGATCTCGAACACCGGGGAGAAGCCGACATTGACATTCCGGTGCTGGTGTTGGGCGTAGCGGCTGAATAGCGACTCCGGTAGGCAGCGGTTTGAAGTGCCGTTTGGATCGTTGACCTGGGCGATTGGTGGCTGGCGCTACCGGTTGCATCATAAGTGGGGCGGCAGTGCGCTCTCTGAGACGACAATTGGCGCGGCGCAACAGCCCGGCATCTGAGCCGGTGACGCGAGCGATGGTTGAGGCGCTGCGCGCGCGTCACCAGGCGCGCCGCCGGGAAGGGATGGGGGCGTGAGTCTGACACACCAGGGCAAGCGGCTGCCTGTCCGGCCCATCAAGGAAAAGGCTACGCCGGAGACCTGGCTGGTCGTCCAGGCGACGGCCCTGCTGCAATCGGTGGCGACGGCCAACTACGCCTGCTACGGGCGGGCGGGGGTGCCGCGCTACCCGCGCCCGGCAACGAGCGAGCCGCCTGCAGGCCCAGCCACGCTGTGCGTCGAGGCGCTGCTACGCGACCCGACGGGCGAAGTGACGCTGGCCTTCCTCGACCTCGACCTGGTGCTGCACCAGCAGGACAAGCGCCAGGTCGTCTGGAGCGGCTATGATGCGACTCGCCATGTGCAGGTGGTCTGGGTCTGGGACTTCTACCGCATCCTGAGTCACGCCGTGCTGCGCGGCGCAGCCCCACCCCAGGGCACGCCCGATGCGGCCTGGAACACCGCAATTGAGGCGCTGCGCGCTGTAAAGCCGGATTTTACCATCGAGTTCCACGTGCGGTCGGCCTGCGGGGACATCCATCAGGTGCATCG
>JAGPFT010000305.1 GCA_018056405.1 Anaerolineae bacterium | reverse complement strand
GCGCTGGCGGATGCCCACGTTGTCAATCAACCACTGATCCACCGGCTCGCCGTGCTTGACGCTCTGCTCGGCGAGCCGGTGGATCAGTGGTTGTTTGACAACGTGGGCATCCGCCAGCGCCACCTGATCGGCGACGACGAAGTGACCTCCGATCTCGCCGTCTACGCAGCGCGCCAGGCATTGGAACGGGCGGGTGTCGCGCCGGAGGCAGTGGACCTGCTCATCCTGGCGACGGACACGCCGGACTATCTCTCGCCGGGCACGTCGTCGGTGGTGCAATACAAGCTGGGCGCGGCCCACGCGGGCACCTTCGACGTGAACAGCGCCTGCGCCGCCTGGGTGATCGGGCTGGACCTGGCCGGGCGCTACATCGCCACCGACGCGGCCTACCGTCACATCCTGGTCATCGGAGCCTACGGCATGACCCGCTACGTGAACTGGACGGACAAGCGCACCTGCACCCTTTTCGGCGACGGGGCGGGCGCGGTGCTGTTGCGCGCGGGCGAGCGGCCCGGCTTCCTGGGCGGCAACATCAAGTCCGATGGCTCGTTCCACGACTATATGGGCGTCTTCGTCGGCGGGACGGTCGCCCCGACGGGCGGCGATGGTAGCCCGCGCCAGGTGTTGGAGATTCGCAAGCGCTTCCCGCCAGATACGAACAACCTGGGCTGGCCGCCGCTGGTGCGCGCGCTGCTGGACAAGATCGGGCGACCGGTGAGCGCCATTGACCGCATCTACTTCACACAGCTCAACGCGCGCACCATCGAATACGTGATGGCCGATCTGGGTCTGCCGCTGAGCAAGACGCACACGATCATGGACAAGTGGGGCTACACCGGCTCGGCCTGTATGCCGATGGCTCTCGACGACGCCATCGAGCAGCGGATCGGCCCGCAGCCGGGCGAACTGGTCATCTTCTGCGGCAGCGGCGCGGGCTACACGATGGCCACGGCTGCCTTCGTGTGGACGGCGTAGGGAGGGGAGAGTGGGTGACCATACATCACGTGGCGCGGGCGCTCAGCCTCACCCCCCGCCTCGCTACGCTCGGCTTTCCCCCTCTCCACGTCGTGGAGAGGGGGCGGCGAGGCCCGTGTCAGTAAGCCGAGCGGGGGCGAGGCTCATGGCGCTGCGTTTGTGTGGACGGCGGAAGGAGAGGAGAGCATGTACATCGGCGACACAATGGGGCGGCGCGCGATCTACACCCCCGACCGGCTGGCGGTTGTGGACGCGGGCAAGCCCGCCCGCCCCCACTACACCTACCGCCAGATGAACGAGCGCGCTAATCGCCTGGCCAACTGGCTGCGCGATGAGGTGGGCCTGGGCAAAGGCGACCGCGTGGGGATTATAGCGCACGACGGCGTAGAGTTCCTCGACGCCTTCTTCGCCTGCGGCAAGCTGGGCGCGATCCTGGCCTGCTACAACTGGCGCATGCACTGGCGCGAGTTGGCCCAGGTAGTCGGCGACACCACGCCCAAAGCGTTGATCTTCTCCGACGAGTTCAAGGACAACGTCGCTCAGGTGGCGGCTGCGGTCTCGTCCGTAACGCACACCCTGCACATCGAGGGCGAGGGCATCCCCGGCAGCAGGCACTTCGAGACGACGCTGCAATCCGGCGCGCCGGACGCCGTGACCTGCGAGTCGTTGGAGGCGGAAGACACCGCCGCCCTGATCTTCACCGGCGGCACGACCGGCCTGCCACGCGGCGCGCAGATCAGCCACCGCATGATCGCCTGGAACACGCTCAACACGGTCATCCACGACATCCTGCCCGGCGAGACCACCGTTAACCTGTTCCAGATGTTCCACACCGGCGGGATGTTCGTCTACACGCTGCCGCTGCTGATCGTCGGCGGGACGGTGGTGCTGGTGCGCCGCTTCGACGCGGCGCTGGTGCTCGACCTGATCTAGCAGTACCGCGCCGACTTCATCGGGGCCGTGCCGATCATGTACCAGATGCTCACCCAGGCCCCCAACTGGGCAGAGGCCGATCTGAGCAGCCTGCGCTTCTGCACCAGCGGCGGCGCGCCGCTGCCGGTGCCGCTGGTCGAGCAGTTCCAGCGCGAGAAGGGCGTGCGCTTCAAACAAGGCTTCGGCATGACCGAGTTCGGGCCGGGCATCTTCGCCCTGGCCCCGGAGGATGCCATCCGCAAGGCGGGCAGTATCGGGCGGCCCAATTTCTTCGTGGACGCGCGCATCGTGGACGAGCACAACCGCCCGCTCCCGCCCAACCAGGTCGGCGAACTGGTGCTCAAGGGGCCGTCCTTTTGCTCCGGCTACTTCAACCTGCCGGAGGCGATGGCCGAGGTCGTGGACGAGGAGGGCTGGTTCCACACCGGCGACCTGGCCCGCTGCGACGAGGAATGGTATTTCTACATCGTGGATCGCAAGAAGGACATGATCATCTCCGGCGGCGAGAACGTCTACCCGATGGAGATCGAGCAGGCGCTCTACCGCCATCCGGCAGTGCACCAGTGCGCCGTGATCGGCGTGCCCGATCCCCACTGGGGCGAAGTGGGCAAAGCCTGCGTGGTGCTCAAGCCGGGCGCAAGCGCCAGCGAAGAGGAGTTGCTGGCTTTCCTGCGCGAGCACCTGGCCGCCTACAAAGTCCCCAAGTCCGTCATCTTCTTCGACGCCCTGCCCGTTTCGGCAGCGGGGAAGATTCTCAAGCGCGAATTGCGCGAGCGGTTTTCATGAGCAGGCCCTGAAAGGGTTCTGGGCTGATGAGCACCTTGATCGCCCGTGATTGACCTCACCCCCAGCCGCGCTGCGCCCGGCTTGCCCCCTCTCCATGCATGGAGAGGGGGCGGCGAGGCGCGTTAGCGCCGAGTGGGGGTGAGGTAAACCGGGGCCCAACAGGCTGTCTGGCTGATTTTGCACACCCCTGGAGGGAGTTCTTGACCAACGAGCGGAAGGAGGAGCACCAGCAACCACACGCACAGGAGACAGGTAAGCGGTTTTGCGATTCTGCACAGTACCCACCGATTCGTAGGGTTTGAGACATTTTCAAGGAGCATTGGCAATGCGTAAAGGGACACTGATCGTACTGGCTGCCCTGCTGGCGTTCTCGCTGGTCGCGGTGCCGGCCTACCAGCCAGCCCGCGCCCAGGAGGGCGAGCCGCTCAAGATCGGCCTGCTGACCGACCTGACCGGCGCGCTGCAACTCTATGGCGTCGAGCTGCAGAACGGCTTCACCCTGGGCCTCGAATACGCTACCGACGGCACGCTGGAAGTGGCCGGTCGCCCGATTGAGATCGTCGTGCGCGACTACGCCAACGACCCGAACATCGCCGCTACCCAGGCGCGCGAGCTGATCGAGGTGGAGGGCGTGGAAGTGCTGGTCGGCGCGCCGTCGTCCGGCGTGACGCAGGGCCTGGTCAGCATCGCCGCCGAGTACGGCGTCGTGCTGATGGCCGGCCCCGCCGCGGCCAAGAACCTGACCGCCGAGCTGTTCGAGCCGACCACCTTCCGCGCCTGCCGCAACTCGTGGCACGACGCGCTGGTGCTGGCTCCCTTCTGGGTAGAGGCCATCGGCCCGACCTACGTCCAGCTTGCCGCCGACTACGCCTTCGGGCGCGAAGAGGCGGAGGCGTTCGACTACGCGCTGCAACAGGAGGGCGCGACCCCGGCCATGGACACGCTCTACGCTCCGCTGGATACGACTGACTTCGCCCCCTACCTGCAGCAGATTCTCAACTCCGGCGCGGACGGTGTGATCTACATCTGGGCGGGCGCGACGACCATCCCGCTGGTCAAGCAGATTCAGGAGCTAGGCGTGGCCGAGAAGATGGCGGCGCTGGCCTTCTTCAACTCCAACGAGTTGCAGCTTGCCTTCGCCGAGGCCACGATCATCCCCAGCGACGGGTTCATCGTCTACCACTACACCCTGCCCCAGACGGAGGTCAACGACTGGCTGGTGGCGCGGCACAAGGAAGTCTACAACGACGTGCCCGACCTGTTCACCGAGTGCGGCTTCGCCAACGCCCAGGCGCTGGTGCTCGGCTTGCAGAAGTCCGAAGGCTCGACCGAGCTTGACGCGCTGATCCCCGCGCTGGAGGGCTTGCAGTGGGAAGGGCCGAAGGGCACCTACACCCTGCGCGCCGAGGATCACCAGGCGCTGATGCCCATGTACGCCGTGCGCATCACCAACCTGACCGATCCGGAGTTCAAGTTCTACGAATTGCTGGCCGAGATCGAGATCGCTGACATCCCGTGCGAGGCCGGGGCCGAGCGCAGCAGCGAGACGCTCGACTGCACGCCGCTGGCCGAGCGCGCCCAGTAGCGTCCGTTCCACCGGGGATGCCGCTGGCTCCGCTGGGCAGCGGTATCCCCACCCTATGGAGGCAACCGACAGAGAGCAGACGGCTTGGCCTTTATCTCCCCACCCCAAACTCTTGCCCACACGGAGGGAGGCGCGGACAGGCATTGAGGTTGGTGCGTAGTCTGGAGTGGCCTTTCACTTTACCTCACCCCCGCTTCGGCGCTGGCGCGCCTCGCTGCCCCCTCTCCGTTTACGGAGAGGGGGAAAGGCCGAGCG
>JAGPFT010000304.1 GCA_018056405.1 Anaerolineae bacterium | reverse complement strand
GGACAACGCGGCACTGGCGGTGTTGGAGAGGACGCTCGATGACTCGGCCAACCGGCGGGTGATGCTGGCGGAAGCGTTCCTGGCCGTTGACGAGATCGTGGAGGCGAGCGCTGGCGTGCTACGCGACCTGCGCCTGTTCCAGGACGCAATCGCGCGCAATCTGGCGGCGTTTGGCGCATTCGCTGCTGTCGAGCGCGTGCTGATGGCGTTGGTGAGCGCGGGCGCTGACCGGCAAGAGATGCACGAGCGGTTGCGGCAGCACAGTTTGACGGCCTGGGCGGAGATGAGTCGGACGGGGCGCAACCCTTTGTGCGAACTGCTGGGCCAGGACGAGGCGATCACGCGGTATATTGGAGCAGCGCGCATTAGCGAGTTGATGGATGTCTCTCCGCACGTCGGCGACGCGCCGCAGTGGGCGCGCCGTCTGGCGCAGGTGATCCGCGCGCAGTTGGAGCAGCGCGGGCATAGCGTGGGTGAGTGACTCCGGCTCGCTTCATCAAAAGGAACGAGAAGTTCATGCCACGAGCACTGATCAGCGTTTATGACAAAACGGGCCTGGTAGACTTCGCGCGAGGGTTGGCCGGACTGGGCTGGGACGTGGTAGCCAGTGGGGGCACCACGCGGGCGCTGGAAATCGCTGGCGTGCCCACGACGCCGGTGGAACGGGTGACGCAAGCGCCGGAGATGCTGGCCGGGCGGGTCAAGACGCTGCACCCGGCCCTCCATGCGGGGATTCTGGCGCGGGACACAGCAGAAGATATGGAGGTGCTGCGCCGGCACGGTTACGCCCCGATTGACCTGGTGGCGTGCAACCTGTACCCGTTCCAGCGCACCGTTGCCCAGTATGGGATCACGCTGGAGGATGCTATCGAGCAGATTGACGTTGGCGGCGTGACGCTCGTGCGCGCGGCGGCGAAGAACTTCGCGCGGGTGGCGGTGATCACCGATCCGGCTGATTACCTGAGCGTGCTGGCGATGCTGCGCGAGACGGGGCGGGTGAGCGAGCCGATGCGCCGATGGCTGGCGGTCAAGGCGTTCCGCCTGACGCGCGACTATGACACGGCGATTCACGCTTATCTGGCGCGCGAGCTTGGCCCCGCAGAGAGCGAGTCGTTGCCCGATGTGCTGTCGCTGGGGCTGACGCGCATCCAGGAGTTGCGCTACGGCGAGAACGCTCACCAGCGGGCGGGCCTGTACGCGGTGGAAGCGGATGGCTCCCCGTTGGGGGGCGAGGTGCTCGGCGGCAAGGCGTTATCGTACAACAACCTGCTCGACCTGGACTCGGCGTGGCGGGCAGTGACCATGTTCGATAGTCCGGCGGTCGTCATCGTCAAGCACCTGACTCCGACGGGCATTGCCACCGCTGAGACAGTTGCGAGCGCTTTCCCGCTGGCTCTGGAGTCCGATCCGGTGTCGGCCTTTGGCGGGGTGCTGGCGGTCAATCGCGCGGTGGATGAGGCGTTCGTGGAGGCGCTGGGATCGCTGTTTGTGGAAGCCATTGTTGCGCCCGATTTCACTCCGGTGGCTCAGCAGCTACTGGCAGAAGGCCGGCGCAATTGCCGGTTGGTGCGTATCCCGGAGGGGGGGCCGGAGGCGCGCCTGGAGGTACGCAGCATCACCGGCGGCGTGCTGATTCAGGAAGTTGACCGGGGAGACCCGCCGGACACGACATGGCAAGTTGTATCGGCGCGCCGCCCCACACCCGACGAGTTGCAGGCGATGCGCTTCGCCTGGAAAGCGGTGCAGCACGTCAAAAGCAACGCAATTGTGCTGGCGTCAGCGTCGGCAACGGTAGGGATCGGCGGCGGGCTGCCCAGCCGGGTGGACGCGACTCGCCTGGCAGTGATCAAGGCGGGCGTGCGGGCGCGCGGTGCGGCGTTGGCCTCCGACGCCTTCTTCCCATTCCCGGATGCGGTGCAGATCGCCGCTGAGGCGGGAGTGGCCTGTATCGCGCAGCCAGGCGGCTCGGTGCGCGATCAGGAGGTCGTCGAGGCGGCGAATGCGGCGGGCATGGCTATGGTATTCACAGGTGTACGCCATTTCCGCCATTGAGTGGCCGTGGGGGGTGCGTGCAAAACCTGTCAGGCAACAGGGTCGCGCTCCTTAGCCTCACCCCTGCTTGGCGCTGGCGCGTCTCGCCGTCCCCTCTCTGCGAGCGGGGAAAGGGGGCCGCGGGGATAGGGGTTGGAAGGACTTCTCCCCCCCCATCCCCGGCCCTTCCCCCACGAGGGGAAGGGAGAAAAGCGCGCACGCCAGGCCCCTCCCCCCTTGTGGGAAGAGTTTGGGGTGGGGGGACAGTTTCTCAAAGAGTCTCTCAGTTCTTCTCCGCGTCCTCTGCGCTTCAGGAATCTCGCCTCCAATCTGGAATGCACCCTGGTAGGGCAATGACTTGTCTCCTGGCCCAGATAGTGCCATAATAGGGGGCATTAAAGTGCATTATTTGCAGCATCTAGGTGTTTTCATGAGTCAGTGAACATATGGGAGGAACCCCGTGGCGAGTGTGACCTACCGCAATGTGACGAAGCGTTGGGGGGATGTTGAGGCCGTCAAGGACCTCACCATTGAAATCCCTGATGGCGAGTTCCTGGTATTCGTTGGGCCGTCTGGCTGTGGCAAGTCCACGAGCTTGCGGATGCTGGCCGGCCTGGAGGAGATCACCGAGGGCGAGATTATGATCGGGGACCGCGTCGTCAATAATGTCGCGCCCAAAGATCGCGATATCGCCATGGTGTTCCAGAGCTATGCCCTGTACCCGCATATGACGGTGTACGATAACATGGCCTTTGGCCTGCGGCTGCGCCACACGCCCAAGCAGGTGATTGACGAGCGTGTGCGCCAGACAGCGACCAGCCTGGGCATCGAGCAACTCCTCGACCGCCGTCCGCGCCAGTTGTCGGGTGGGCAGCGTCAGCGTGTGGCCGTGGGCCGGGCCATTGTGCGCGAGCCAGCGGTCTTCTTGCTGGACGAGCCGCTCTCCAACCTGGACGCCAAGCTGCGCGTTGAAGCGCGCACGTTCATCAGCAAGCTGCACCAACGGCTGGGCACCACGTTCATCTATGTGACGCACGACCAGGTAGAAGCTATGACCATGGGCGAGCGCATCGCGGTGCTGAATGCCGGGCGTCTGATGCAGATTGACACGCCGACTGCTCTGTACGACCGCCCTGATAACGTGTTTGTGGCCGGGTTCATCGGCAGCCCGTCCATGAATTTCTTCGACGACAGCAAGCTGATCGAGCAGAACGGCAAGATAGTGGTGGATACAGGCTACTTCCAGGTGGAGGTGCCCAAAGAGCGTTACGAGCAATACCGGCCACATCTCGGCAAGCGGGTCGTGTTTGGTATTCGTCCTGAGAACATCGCGCACCCAGACTACGCCCCGCCAGGCATCGTCCCGGCGCTCATCCAGGCCAATATTGACGTGGTAGAAGAAATGGGCCACGAGAAGATCGTCTACCTGGAAGAGGGCGGCAAGTCGTTCCTGGCGCGCATGGACCCGCGTGCGGATGTGCGTGTGGGGCAGCGCACCGGTGCGGTGCTGAACATGGCGGTGATGCATCTCTTCGACGCTGAGACGGAGCAGGCGCTCGAGTAACTTCGATCAACTGGCAGTCCCCCTTTGAGTTGAGTCTCAGAGACCGCCTGTGGGCACTTACAGACGGTCTCTTGTTGTATGCCGGGTAGCGGGCTGATATGGTGGGCCTCCTCTATCGCCAGGGCGCGAATCGGCGTAGACTACCCGCATGTCCTGATGTCCCGTCCCTGTAACGGGCTGCTCATCGCTATTTCCGCCGCGCACAACGGGGGGCAGACTGCACGAGGAGAGCAGGTGATGGCTGGCGAGACCGTGAGAGGGCGACGGCTCGTGTGGCGCGTCGCTCAGGCTGTGCCGCTGCTGCCTGTTGTGGGTCTCTACCTCATTGTGCGCGGGCAGTGGCTGTGGTTCGAGCATCTCGATACTGTACGCCCTGGGGGAGTCCCGGTGCTGATCGGCATCGGGCTGCTGCTGATCAGTATGCGCAAGGGCGCGCCGGGCCTGACGGCATTCCCTCCGTTCAGGGAAGGGGTACAGGCTGGCTGGCGGTTGGGGTGGCGGGCGCTGCTGGCCGTGCTGGGGCTGGTAGTGTGCGTCTATACGGGACTGCGCGCGGTCGAGGAGACGCTGAATGCCTGGACTCTGTTAGCAATGTGGGCGGCAGGTATCGCGCTAACCATTGCTGGCTGCGTGCCCTGGAAGACAATGTGTGCCTGGGGAGCGATGGTGCGTGCAAGCTGGCGCGACGAGCGCCGGACATGGGTGCTGGTTGGGCTGCTGTTCCTGGTGAGCCTGGCTGTCCGGACGGTTGACCTGGAGACTGTGCCCTATATCATGTCCAGCGACGACGCGCAGTTCGCTCAAGAGGCGGTGCATCTGAAAGATGAGCGCGGCTGGATTTACAATCCATTCCACATGGGGATGTGGCACCATCCGCGCATCGTGCACACTCTGATGGCGGTGAGCATTGAAGCGCTGGGGCAGACTGCGGCGGCGGCGCGTCTTCCCTGGGCGATCTTTGGTGCGCTG
>JAGPFT010000303.1 GCA_018056405.1 Anaerolineae bacterium | reverse complement strand
ACGTGCCGTCTGCAGGAGGTCGGCAGCCGGGTCGCTCATGAAGCCGCTCCGGCCATGACCAGCCGCTCAGCCACGGGGGCTGTTTGCAGCCCGCGCGACAGGTCGCCCAGGCTGCCGTCGCGGATGGCGTTTTCAATCGAGGCATCGCCGTCGAGCAGGCGCAGCGCCACCCAGTGGGCGTTGGGCAGCCCAGGGAAGGCCGCTTCAATGCACGCCACAAGCTGGCTGACGGCGCGGTCGAGCGCCGAGTCGCGGGTGGAAGCCAGGCGGTGCGGGCGCGGCTTGATCTCGCCGGTGGCCACGCCGTGCACCATCTGCAGCAGCTCGGCGACGCCCTCGCTGCGCCGCGCGCTCAGCGGGACAACAGGCACGCCCAGGTCGCGCGCCAACCGCCGGTGATCCACCGATAGCTTGTGACGGCGCGCCTCGTCCATCAAGTTGAGCGCCACCACCGCCTTGTCGGTGATCTCCAGCACCTGCAGGGCCAGGTTGAGGTTGCGCTCCAGGCGTGTGGCGTCCACAACGATCACCGTCACGTCCGGCTGGCCGAAGAGGATGAAGTCGCGGGCGATCTCCTCGTCGGCGCTGGTGGCCAGCAGCGAATACGTGCCGGGCAGGTCTACGATCTTGTAGCGCTTGTCGCCATACTCGAAGCCGCCTTCGGCCCGCGCAACGGTTTTGCCGGGCCAGTTACCGGTGTGCTGGCGCAGGCCGGTCAGCGCGTTGAAGACGGTGCTCTTGCCGGTGTTGGGGTTGCCCGCCAGGGCCACCACGTAATCCCACGAGTCCATGTTCACACCCAGGCGCGCCAGGTGACGGTTCATAGGGCAGGTCGCGCAGGCAGAGCCGGGCAGGGTATCGGTCGTCATTGTCATGAGCGTGTCTCCGATGCAGGGCTGCGAATCTCAATCTGAACGGCCTGGCCCCGGCGCAGGGCGATCAGCGCGCCGCGCACCCGGTAGGCGACCGGGTCGTTGAGCGGGCTGCGTAGCTCGGCGGTGATGGCCGTGCCGGGCACGATGCCCAGGTCCATCAGCCGGCGGCGCTCGACGCCATCGCTGTGCAGGGCGACGATTTCGGCGGTGTCGCCGGGTTGCAGGTCGGCCAGGGTGCGCCGGGCGGACGACTCGTTACCAGGGTGGGCGTTCAGAGTCATGGGTCTGTCTTCACAAAGATTTCAGAGGTGAAAACGATCAAGCCCTTACTGTTGGAGATTATATTTTAGGCAAACCAAAAAGTCAAGTCGCGAAAATGCAAAAGGTGGGATAATTATCGTGGAGCAAGCCTCTTTCGGGGGTGCGCGCAAAACCTGTCAGGGAGGGGCGCTGCTCTGCTGCGCCCAGGTTTACCTCGTCCCCGCGCGGTCCCCTGACATGGGCCTCGCCGCCCCCTCTCCATCATGGAGGTCAGGGGCGGACAGGCATTGAGGTTGGTGTGTAGTCTGGAGTGGCCCTTCACTTTACCTCACCCCCGCTCGGCGCTAACGCGCCTCGCCGCCCCCTCTCCGTTTACAGAGAGGGGGAAAGGCCGAGCGTAGCGAGGCCAGGGGGTGAGGCTACTGCCAGCGTCACACGTATCGCTGACAACCTTTGCACACACCCAGCCAGGCGAACGAATTGACACGCCGTCGGATTCGTGTTATATCGCTGCATAGCGTGTCTCATCCGCCTTTGCACACTGGTGAGCGGCAGGAATGAAGGACGATTTGTTTGACCGAAAAGCTGGGGGTCAGCAGCGCAGCCCGAAGGGCAAGATTCGCGCGCGCTGCCCGTCGTGCAACGCTTGGGTGCAGTTGCGAGACAACGTCGAAGTGTGGGACCTGGTTGACTGCCCGGAATGCGACACACTCCTAGAAGTCATTGACCTGCGCCCGCCGACGCTGGATTACGCCAGTGCAGGGGTGAAGGAGGAAGAGGAGTGGGATGAGGAGGAATGGGAGGAGTGAGTCGTCCGGGCCAGCCCCGACGTTTGCGCCTTCGCCCTCCACTATCGTGACATAGCGCACCATCACGTCCCCGCCCTGCCAGAGCGGGGACTTTTCGTTGCGCCAGGGGACACGGGCGATCAGGTGCGCGCAAAACCTGTCAGGCAACGTGGCCGCGCTTCTTAGCCTCACCCCCGCTCGGCGCTGACGCGCCTCGCCGCCTCCTCTCCACGACGTGGAGAGGGGGGCAAGCCGAGCGGGGCGAGGCCAGGGGGTGAGGCTGTTCGCCAGCGTCGCTTGTGTCGCTGACAACCTTTGCACGCACCCCCTCAAAAAAGGCGCGTTGTCCTCATTCCCCCGGACGGCGCCCGGCCACTGATTCGAGCACGCTGCGGTCGTCTGGCGAGAGATGGCGCAGCGCCTCCGGCTCCAACTGCGAGAAGATGCGGTGAGCAAATAGCTCCATCCACACGAACTGCCGCCCGATCTGTACCATGTTGGTGTTAGTCGTCACCGTCGCTATGTAATTGAGACCCTGCCCGCTGGCGATGAGCACTTCCTGCTCGTCCACCACGACAACCAGGCTATCGGCCAGCTTGTGCAGTTCGCTCTCGCGCGGTGGGTGGTAGGCGATGTCGCCCACGTTAAAGCTGCCTTCGCCGGTGAGCAGGACGCCAAGAGCCACGCCGCGCGAGTCGGCGGCGACGATCACTTCGCGCAGGCGACCCAGATGCACGTCGGTGAGCACCAACATTACTTCGTGCTGTGCGTGGACGATCATACGCTCGGCGTAGCTCAATGCGCACTCCTCACCGGCAAACGTCCACAAGTAGCCTTCGTCCTGCGCCAGGTAGAGGGCATTGAGATCGCGGCGCAGGTCATCCAGCAGGCGAGCGTAGGAAGCAGTCAGCCGGTTGAGCAGCACGTCAGGCGGCAGGGGCCGGTAGAGCGTGGCCTTCGGCGCTTCGGACTTGAGCACCGCGCCGCGCACGTCGAGCCGGCCCAGTGCCTCGTAGACCATCGAGCGCGGGATGCCAGCCTGCTTGCTGATCTGATAGCCGCTTGCCGGATACTCCTTGAGCAGGGCCAGGTACACTTTGGCCTCGTACTCGGTGAAGCCGATAGCGCTCAGGTTGGTCAGAACGTCCATGAGGCCTCGCATAGTAGTTCAAGAACTAACCAGTTACCGATTATAGCGTACTGCGCTGGTGATTGGCAACTCTCATGCATCTGGCGCGCTGGCGGTGCGTGTCGAGGTTGTCGCCGGATCGCTTGAGCGGGGCATTGACCTCACCCCCTGGCCTCGCCCCGCTCGGCCTTTCCCCCTCTCCAACGTGGAGAGGGGGCGGCGAGGCGCGTCAGCGCCGAGCGGGGGGTGAGGTCTGTATTTCGGCGGGAGGCCCCTCCCCCTGGCCCCCTCCCCGGCAGAGCCAGGGAGGGGAAAACGTCCCATCCGGCGGTCAAAGTCCCCCTCTCTAGCTCGGCTGGAGAGGGGGATTGAGGGAGAGAGGCCTGTAGGGGCGGCGATCAGACTTCCGAAGTTTCTGAAAACTTCGGAAGTCTGGTGCGGCAGAAAGCCCCTCCCCCTGGCCCCCTCCCCGGCAGAGCCAGGGAGGGGGAACGTATTTGCATCCGGCGATCAAAGTCCCCCTCTCTAGCTCGGCTGGAGAGGGGGATTGAGGGGGAGAGGCCTGTACAGGCGGCGATCAGACTTCCGAAGTTTCTGAAAACTTCGGAAGTCTTAGTGCGGCGGAAGGCCCCTCCCCCTGGCCCCCTCCCCGGCAAAGCCAGAGAGGGGGAAGATACGGCGTCTGCGACCAAAGTCCCCCCCTCTCTAGCTCGGCTGGAGAGGGGGATTGAGGGGGTGAGGCGTGCGCAGCCAGGCTTAAGTTGGTGCATATGAGCGCGGCAGAACAACACCCCTCCCTGACAGGTTTTGCATGCACCCGCCTGGCCAGACGGCAGGCGAAAACCGGGCGAATGTGCTACAGTTGTCGCGGTTTGAGCAGGACACACAGGGGATGTCATATGGCTTTCTTCGATCTGTCGCTTGAGGAGCTTCGGGCGTACCAGCCGCCGCGCGAGGAGCCGCCCGACTTCGACGCTTTCTGGGCGGAGACGCTCGCCGCCACCCGCCAGCACCCGCTGGACGCGCGTTTCGAGCCGGCCGACTTCGGGCTGCGCCTGGTAGACACCTGCGATGTCACCTTCGCCGGCTATGGTGGCCAGCCGGTCAAGGGCTGGTTTATGTTGCCGCGCGGGGCGCGCGGCTCGCTGCCCTGCGTCGTCGAGTATATCGGCTACGGGGGTGGGCGCGGCTTCCCGCACGAGTGGCTGACTTTCCCCGCCGCCGGCTTCGCCTACCTGGTTATGGACACGCGCGGGCAGGGCGGGTCCTGGCGGCAGGGTGACACGCCCGATCTGCCCGACGGCGACAACCCGCATACGCCTGGCTTCATGACTCAGGGCATCCTCGACCCGCGCACCTACTACTACCGCCGCCTGTACACCGACGCTGTGCGCGCCGTCGAGGCCGCCCGTAGCCACCCCGCCGTAGACCCGGCGCGCGTCGCTGCGACCGGCATGAGTCAGGGCGGAGGGCTGGCCATCGCTGTCAGCGGCCTGGTGCCCGACCTGGCCGTGAC
>JAGPFT010000302.1 GCA_018056405.1 Anaerolineae bacterium | reverse complement strand
CATTGTCGCCCTCAAGGGGCTGGGCGGCTTTCACCTGGCCTGCGACGCAACCAACTCCGCCGCCGTGCGGACGCTGCGCGCGCGCAAGGGCCGCGCCGCCAAGCCCTTCGCCGTGATGATGCCCGACCTGGACGCGGTGCGGCGGGTGTGCGCGGTCAGCGCAATGGCGGCGCGCGCCCTGCAAGGCTCCGAGCGGCCTATCGTGCTGTTGCCGCTGCTGCCCGGCGGCCCCATCGCGCCGGAAGTCGCGCCCAGCCTGCGCGAGCTAGGCGTGATGTTGCCCTACACGCCGTTGCACCACCTGTTGCTGGAGCAAACGCCCGGCTTCCCGCTTGCCCTGGTCATGACCAGCGGCAACTTCAGCGAGGAGCCAATCGCCACCGACAACGACGACGCGCTGGCCCGGCTCGGCCCGCTGGCCGACGCCTTCCTGCTGCACAACCGGGCCATTCACATCCGCTGCGATGATTCCGTCGTCCGCGCCAGCGAGGGCGGCGTGCTGCCCCTGCGTCGCTCGCGCGGCTACGCGCCCTACCCGGTGCCTCTGCCCTTTGCGTCCCCGCCACTGCTGGCGACTGGTGCGGAGTTGAAGAACACCTTCTGCCTGGCCCGCGACACGCACGCCTTCATCAGCCAGCACATCGGCGACCTGGCCAACTACGACGCGCTGCGTTCCTACGAGCACAGCATCGCCCACATGGAGCGCCTGTTTCGCGTCACGCCGGAGATCATCGCCCACGACGCCCACCCCGACTACCTGGCGACGCGCTACGCCCTGCGCCGCCCGGAGCCGCGCGTTGCCGTGCAGCACCATCACGCGCACCTGGCAAGCTGCCTGGCCGAGCACAAGGTCCCGCCCGGCGAGCCGGCCATCGGCGTCATCTTCGACGGGACGGGCCTGGGGCCGGACGGCGCTATCTGGGGCGGCGAGATTCTGATCGGCGGCTACGACGGCTTCCGGCGTTTCGCCCACCTGCGCTATGTGCCATTGCCCGGCGGCGACGCGGCCACGCTGCGCCCCTACCGCACCGCCCTGGCCCACCTGTGGAGCGCCGGCCTGCCCTGGGACGCCGACCTGCCGCCAGTCCTGGCCGCCCCGCCCCAGGAGCAGACCATCATCCGCCAGCAGCTTGCCAAGCGCCTCAATGCCCCGCTCACATCGAGCATGGGCCGCCTCTTCGATGCCGCCGCCGCCCTGTGCGGCGTGCTGCAAGAAGTCACCTACGAGGCGCAGGCGGCCATCTGGCTGGAAGCGCAGACGGATGCAGACGAGATCGGCGCGTATCCCTTCGCCATCGCGCGCGGGGAAGATAGCGCCTACCTGCTCGACCCAGCCCCGCTGCTGATCGCGCTGCTGCAAGACCTGCGGGACGGCGTGCCCGTGCCCATCTTGTCGGCGCGCTTCCACAACGGCGTAGCCGATGTCGTGCGCGACGTGTGCCTGCTGGCCCGCGAGGAGACGGGGATCGCCACCGTCGCCCTCAGCGGCGGCGTCTTCCAAAATGCCACGCTGCTGCGCGCCGCCGGCGAGCGCCTGCGCCACGCCGGATTCGCCGTCCTGACCCACCAGCTTGTGCCGCCCAATGACGGCGGCCTGGCGCTCGGCCAGGCGGCCATCGCTGCTTTCACCGTCCGCCACACCTGACAGGAGAACGCGACCATGTGCCTGGGCATCCCCGGCAAGATCATCGAGGTTTTCGAGCAGAACGGGCTGAAGATGGGCCGCGTGGACTTTGGCGGCGTGGTGCGCGAGACGTGCCTGGCCTACGTGCCCGACGCCCAGATCGGCGACTACACCATCGTCCATGTCGGCTTCGCCCTCAACTTGATTGACGAGGACGAAGCGCAGAAGACACTGGAGCTGTTCAACCAGATCGGGCTGCTGGCCGAGGAACTGGGCGAGGAGCCAGACGAGAGCGCGCCATGAAGTACATCACCGAATACCGCGACGCCCGGCGCGTCCGCGAGGTGCTCGACGAGATTCAGCGCATCACCACCCGCCCCTGGCGGTTAATGGAGGTCTGCGGCGGGCAGACGCACTCGATCATCCGGCACGGCATTGACCAGCTTCTGCCGCAGCAGATCACCATGATTCACGGGCCGGGCTGCCCGGTGTGCGTCACGCCCCAGGAGATGATTGACCGGGCCATCGCCATCGCCAGCCTGCCGGGGACGATTCTGGTCTCCTTCGGCGACATGCTGCGCGTCCCCGGCTCGCGCGGGGATCTGTTCCAGGTGAAGGCGCGCGGCGGCGACGTGCGCGTGGTCTATTCGCCGCTCGAATGCCTGGCCATCGCCGAGCAGAACCCGGATAAGGAAGTCGTCTTCTTCGGCGTCGGCTTCGAGACGACCGCCCCGGCCAACGCCATGGCTGTGCACCAGGCCCGGCTGCGCGGCATCCCCAACTTTTCCATGCTCGTCTCGCACGTGCGCGTCCCGCCCGCGCTCGATGCGCTGCTCAGCGCGCCGGAGGTGGACGTGCAGGGTTTTCTGCTGGCCGGGCACGTTTGCGCGGTGATGGGCTATTGGGAGTATCACCCGTTGGCGGCGCAGTACCGCGTGCCGATGGTCGTCACCGGCTTCGAGCCGCTGGACATCACCCAGGGCATCCTTATGGCGGTGCGCCAGCTTGAGGAGGGTCGCGCCGCCGTCGAGAACGCCTACACTCGCGCCGTCGTCGAGGCCGGCAACCGCGCGGCGATGGACTTGATCCACGCCGTCTTCGAGGAGTGCGACCGCAACTGGCGGGGCATCGGCCTGATCCCGCGCAGTGGTTGGGGGCTTCGCGCCGAATACGCCGCCTACGACGCCGCCCGTCGCTTCGCCGTCGGCCACATTCAGACCGAAGAGTCGCCGCTGTGCCACGCCGGAGAAGTGCTCAAGGGCATCCTCAAGCCCAACGAGTGCCCGGCCTTCGGCAAGGAATGTACCCCGCGCAAGCCGCTCGGCGCGCCGATGGTCTCCGCCGAGGGTGCGTGCGCAGCGTACTATAATTTCGGTAGATTCGAGCGGGCATCCGGCGTAGCGTCCTGACGCCCGCTGCCACCCTGGAGACAGCCCATGCGCAACCTTCTGCTCCGCCTGATCGTCAACGCCGCCGCCCTGGCGGCGACCGCCGCCCTGCTGCCCGGCATCGGCGTGCGCGACAACGAGATCGGCACCCTGCTCGTCGTCGCCTTCGTCTTCGGCCTGGTCAATGCCGTGCTCAAGCCGATCTTCATCATCCTGAGCTGCCCGCTGATCATCCTGACGCTGGGTCTGTTCGCCATCGTCGTCAACGGCCTCATGCTGCTGATCACCGACGCCCTGGCCGGCGGTCGCTTCACGGTGGACGGGCTGGGCTGGGCCATTCTCGGCGGCCTGGTCGTGGGAGCAATCAGCGGCATCCTGGAGCGCGTTCTCGGTCTCGACGAGGAAGTGCACAGGAACATCAAGCGCGAGCGGCTCATGACCATCGTTGTCAAGCCAGAAGATTCCGACCCGTCCGCAAAACCATCACCCAAGCGGAAAGAGCGTCGGTAACCGCCTCGCCCGCCTCGTGCTCGATAATCACGGTGGGCGCGTCGTCTGGCAGGCCGAGGCGCGTCCGTGCCGCCGCCAGCAGCGAGGACCGCACCACGACGAAGGCCACGCCGAACGCCCGCGCCGCGATCAGGGGCAGGACTTGCACCCAGCCTTCGCCGCGCTTCAGTTCCAGCGGGCCTAGCTCATCCGCGAAGAAGACATCTGCGCTCTGGCCGGCCTGTGCGAAGCGCAGCCCTGCTGCGATTCCCGCCGGGTGGAAGCGATAGCGCCCCGTGTGTAGCGCCCCGCCCTCGCCTGGCTCGGCCAGCGGATGCAGCGATCCGGTCGCCGCGTCCATCACGTCAATGCCCACCTTCTCGCCGCCCGCGAACCGGGCCACCGACAGGAAGCCGCCTGCCGTCAGCCCGGCGTCCAGCGCCGTCTCGCGCACACGCAGCAACACAGCGGTCTTGCCCGCGCCGCGCTCCCCGCTGACCAGAATCACCGTCCCGCGCTCGCACGGGGACGGCAGGTTGATAACCGGCATGGCTCGCTCTAGGCTGGGCAGAGGCAATTGCCCAGTCGCCGCTTCTACGGTATCACTACAGGTTGATCTCACCACAGTATATCCGATGGAGGTTGCCCTTGTCCGCACCATCCGATCCTTTCGCCGCCCTCGACCGGCTGCCGCGTGTGCCCCTGGCCCTGCTGCCCACACCGATCCAGCCGCTGCCCCGCCTGAGCGCCCACCTCGGCGGCCCCGCCCTCTTCATCAAGCGCGACGACCAGACGGGCCTGGCCACTGGCGGCAACAAAGCGCGCAAGCTGGAGTATCTGCTGGCCGCCGCGCTGGAATCCGGAGCAGACTGCGTGATCACCGCCGGCTCCACCCAGTCCAACCATGCCCGCCAGACTGCTGCTGGCGCGGCTGCCCTGGGGCTGGACGCGCACCTCGTCCTCTACGCGCCGGGCGGCCAGCCGCCCGCCCAACTGGAAGGCAACCTGCTGCTCTGCCATCTGCTCGGCGCGACAGTCCACTGGACAGACGAGCGCGCCCCTTACGCCGCGACCCTCGCC
>JAGPFT010000300.1 GCA_018056405.1 Anaerolineae bacterium | reverse complement strand
GCTCTACATCATCGGCGACGACGGCATTCGCAGCGCCCTGGCTGAGCGTGGTTTCGGCGAGGACCCACCGAACGCGCAGGTTGTGGTGGTGGGGCTGGACTTCGCAGCGACCTTCGACAAGTTCAGGCTGGCGACGCTGCGCATCCGCGCCGGAGCGGATTTCATCGGTACCAATGGCGACCGCACATTTCCCACGCCTGAGGGATTGGTGCCCGGCAATGGGGCGTTGCTGGCGTTGCTGGAGACGGCGACCGATGTCGCGCCGCTGGTCATCGGCAAACCGGAGCGCGGCATGTTCGACGTGGCCCTGGAGCGCCTGGGGACTGCGCCAGAGCGCACGCTGATGATCGGCGACCGCATCGAGACGGACATCGTTGGCGCGCAGCGGGCTGGCTGGCGGGCGGCCCTGGTTCTGACTGGTGTCACGACAACGGAGCAGGCCATTGCTGATGGTCGCGCCGATGCGGTCTTCGCCACGTTGGAAACGCTGCGCGCCGCGTGGGAAGAGGCGATCCGCTGAGGCGGCCTGGCCGGAGTGAGTGAGCGACGATGGAGCAGGGAGGTACTGGGATGGAACTCAGGATGTTCAGACGAGCGCTGGCTGCGTTCGGTGCGGCGAGTCTGTGGGTTGTGTTTGCGCTGGCGGCCCTGACGCACTCAGCGGGCGCGGCACCGGGTGCGGCGTGGGCAGCGGAGCCAGGAGCCGCTCTGCTCACACAGACTCCGGCTGTGCCTGACTCGTCCGTCGAATGGACGGTCGGCGAGCTGGCCTTCGAGAGCCACTACCCGCACGGGTTTGCGTTCTCGGCAGAGATCAGCAGCAGCACCGGACCGATTGTGCGCGGGCGAGTCACCTGGTCGTTCGCGTCGGGCACGCAGCGCAGCGCGCCCTTCGAGATTGACCCGGACACCGGCCAACTGCTGGCCGAGTGGCAGCCCGGCCCCGGTGATTCAACGCCGCCCTGGTTGGGGCTGACCTATACCTGGTCAGTGGGTGACGCGGCGGGCAATGCGTTCGAGACCGAGCCGCGCTATGCGGAGTATGCCGACACCAGCCGCAAATGGCTGCGCAGCGAGAGCGAAGATATTATCGTGTTCAGCCAGGGGCTTCCGGCGGAGGTCAACGATCTGACGCTGAGAGCAATGGCCGAGCAGCGCGAGACGTACCGCGCTGCCTGGGGTGATCTGCTCCCTTACCGCCCGCGCGCCATCCTCTTCGGCGACCTGGATGCCTGGCAGGAGTGGCAGGTGGGGCAGATGAGCGCCGCCATCGCCGGATTGACGCGCAGCGAGTGGGGCGGCACCGTCCAGCGCGTGACAGGGGAGGGCGTGCGCGACATTGCCTATGGCACGGTGTTGCACGAGATCGCGCATCTCTACCAGGACGCCTTCACCTTCATGCCGGCGGGGACCTGGTTCGTTGAGGGCAATGCTACATTCTTCGAGTTACAGCAGTATTACGATTACGAGGCGGCGGTGCGGGCGTTGGCGGCGACGGGGCAACTGCCCGCGCTGCTCGATGGCACCGGGCCGGGCGTGAGCGGTCGGGACGCGCGCCGGGGCTACGACATCGGCTACACGTTCTGGGTCTGGCTGACAGACAACTACGGCCTGGAAGGGCATCGCCAGCTTATCACGCTGCTCAAAGAGGGCGTTGGGCGCAACGAAGCCATTGAGCAGGTCACCGGCCTGACCGTGGCCGAGGTTGAGAGCCGCTGGCGGGTCTGGTTGGGGGCATCGCCCACGCCACCCACGCTAGTTCCGACGCCGGCCTTCTTCTTCCTGCCGTCGCCCACGCCGTATGTGGTCGGGAAGTGACGGTTGGTGATTGGTGGTTGGTTATTGGTGAAAGCAGCGGCTATGGGACGCTCCGCCAGCTACCCCCTCTGCGTTGCCTGGCGTCAAGTACAGGCGCGCCAACCGGTGCTAGGATTGGGGTGTCCGGCGGTTGGTGAGGGGAGGGGCCTATGAGCAGGCAGCGGGCTAGTCGCGGGGCGCGCTGGGCGCTGATAGCGGCGCTGGCGTTCGGCATGTTAGCGACGTGGGCGGCGCGTGGCCCGGCATCCGCTCAAGACGGCGAAGGTGAGGCGCAAGAGGAGTACCCTATCATTTTCGGGCACCAGGCCGAGGTTGTCTTCCCGGCGGTCGTTCGTTGTGTGGTGGGCGTGAACGCCATCCCGGACGACATTGAGTCGATCTCCCTGGTTGTCAGCCAGGAAAGCGGCCTGGATCACACCTTCGCTATTGACCGTGAAGCGGCCCTGATGCCGGAACATAGCGGCGGCGTGGCCAATCAGTTCCTCTTCGAGTGGCGGCTCGATGAGGAGTTGAGTCCCATGCTCTTTGAGCCGGTGGACTATCGCTGGGAAGTCGCAGTGCGCGGGCAGCCGCTCGCTGAGGCCGAGGGTAGCTTCCTGGCTGCTGATGCAGGGGACGGTTCCTGGCGGGCGGCGGGGCGTCCGCCGGTGATATTGCATTGGCTGAACCCCAACCTGGCCGGGCAGATCGTGTGGGATGAGATCATGGCCGCCTATGGGCTGCTGGACCGCCAGACGGACAGCCCTCCGGCCTTCGAGTTTGCCATCTACGACCCGGACGCGCGTTTGTGCGAGTCCGTCCGCGACGAAGTGACCGGCGAAGTCCGCCAGGTGGTGCAGGCGCGCGGCGATGCGGTTGAGTATCCGTGCTCGGCAGACCTGTACGAGCAGGTGTACGCCCGCTCCGGCATCACCTTCGTGCAGCGGCCCACCTTCGGCCTGTCCGAGCTAGAGGATACGCTCATTGCGGCGATGGTCAGCCAGACCTACAGCAGTCTGTGGGCGGGGGCGGGCGTGCCCGCCTGGTTCGAGAGCGGGCTGGCCGTGCTCTATCGGTTGCGCCCCGGCACTGCCGCGCTGGAACTGGCGCGCAGCGCCGCCCGCACGGGGCAGCTTTTCCCGCTCGAAGCGTTGCAAGCTCCGCTGCCAGAGACGGCGACCTATGCCAGCCGCGCGCTGTGGACGGCGCAGGGCTACACGCTGGTGCTGATGCTCGCCGACCGCTATGGGGCACAGGCCCCATTCGACCTGGCGCGCGCCGCCGGACAGGAGTCCGGTGGGTTCGCGGGCGCGCTGCGCTCGCTGACGGGCGGCGACCAGCAGAGCCTGTGGGATAGCTGGCAGGGTTGGCTGTTCGCGGAGGACGCACTGCGCGTTGCCGGGTGGACGCCTTACATGCCGGAGATGCCCATTCCCACGGCGCTGCCCACCGCCTCGCCCGTCCCGCCGACGCGCACGCCGACCGTGACGCGCACGCCGACCCTCACCCCGACGGAGCGTGTGCCCGGTGTGGTGCCCCAGACCGTCGTTGTCCTGCAGGTTTCGCCGACGGCTCGCCTGGCCCCGACCAACACGCCGCTGCCGCCGGGGAGTCTGCCGCCGGCCACGCCGCGCCAGCCGGGGGGCGAAGAGGATGGCGACAGCATTGACCCGCTGGTGGCGGGTATCATCGTCGGGATCGCCGTTCTGGTTCTGCTACTGGTCGGGACGATCTTCAGCAGGCGGCGGCGCGCCTGAGATGGAGGAGGACTGAGGGCGCTGTGACCCAACCCCTGATTTACGATCTGAGCCTCGATGAATTGACCGGCGTGCTGCGTGGCTGGGGCGAGCCAGCCTACCGCGCCCGGCAGGTCTGGGAATGGCTGTACCAGCACAAGGTGGACGACTTCGCGGCCATGCTGAACCTGCCCCAGGCGCTACGCGAGCGGCTGGCCGCTGAGTTCCGCCGGCAAGGTCTTGCCCTGGAAGCCGAGCAGCGTTCCAGCGACGGGCAGACGGTCAAGCGGCTGTGGCGGCTGCCGGACGGCCAGATGATCGAGAGCGTGCTGATGGCCTACGATGACGAGCGGCGCACGGCCTGCATCAGCACGCAAGCGGGCTGTGCGATGGGCTGCGTCTTCTGCGCGACGGGGCAGATGGGCTTCGCCCGGCACCTGACCGCCGGCGAGATCGTCATCCAGGCGGTGCAGTTCGCGCGCCTGCTGGAGGCAGAGGGTGAGCGCCTGAGCAACGTCGTGCTGATGGGGATGGGCGAGCCGCTGCACAACTATGAGGCGTCGCTCGCCGCGATTCGCCGCCTCAACGACGAGCGCGGGCTGGCCATCGGCCAGCGCCACATCACGCTGAGCACGGTTGGCCTGGTGCCCCAGATTCGCCGCTTCGCCGGCGAGGGCTTGCAGGTGGGGCTGGCGATCAGCCTGCACGCGGCAACGGACGAGGAGCGTAGCAAGCTGCTGCCGGTCAACCGGCGCTGGCCGCTGGCCGCCCTGCTGGACGCCGCCCGCTATTACGTGGAGCGCACGGGCCGCCGCGTAACCTTCGAGTGGGCGTTGATCGCCGGCGAGAACGACACAGTGGCCCAGGCCGAGACGCTCGGCAGGTTGCTCAGTGGCCTGATGTGCCACGTCAACCTGATCCCGCTCAACCCCACCGGCGGCTATGCGGGCAAGCCCTCCGACCCGGCGCGTGTGGAGACGTTTCAGGCCGTGCTGCGCGCCTATCACGTGGGCAGCACGGTGCGCGTGCGGCGCGGGATTGACATTCAGGCTGG
>JAGPFT010000301.1 GCA_018056405.1 Anaerolineae bacterium | reverse complement strand
AAAACTGATCACTGACGACTGTTCACTGACGAGCAGCGACGCTCATAACGTGCCCGCGAAGAAACACGGGACCCCGCAGGGTCCCGTGTGTTGTGCTACGATGTGGCGGTCACTCCTGGGCCATCAACAGCTTCATGTACTGGGCGCGCTCGAAGCCGAACGGGTCGGGGATGTTCTGCTGGCTCAGCTTGCCACGAAACTCGTCCAGGGAGCGGTAGTCTTTCAGTTCCATCCAGCTTTGCAGTTCCAGCAGCATGGTCGAGAGGTAGGGCAGGCCGTTTTCCAGCAGACAGGAAGCCACCTGCACCGCCGACGCGCCGGCCAGGAGCGCCTTAACGACATCGCGCCCGCTGTGCACGCCTGTGTTCAGGGCCAGGTCCATGCCGGTCCGCCCATAAAGCAGGGCCACCCAGCGCAGGGGGACCTTCATCTCGCGCGGCGTGCTGAGCACCATGTCATTGACCAGTGATTCGCTATCCACGTCAATGTCCGGCTGGAGGAAACGGTTGAAGAGCACGACCGCCTTCGCGCCGCGCTTCTCCAGCTCGCGCACGACGTGGGGCGTCGAGGTGTAGTAGGGGCTGAGCTTGACGGCGACCGGGATCGAGACGGTCTGGGTGACGCTCTCTACAATGTCGAACAGCTTCTGCTCAAGCGCACTGCCCGGCACGTCAGGATCGGTCGCCACGATATAGTAGTTAATCTCCAGGCCGGCCACGCCGGTTTCCTCAAGCTGCTTGGCGTAGCTGGTCCACGAGCCGGGCGAAACAGCGTTCAGGCTGGCGAAGATGGGCATCTTGACGGCGCGCCGCGTCTTTTCGACCCACATCAGGTGCTCGCGCGGGCCGCCCGACTCAATGGGCGGGTAGAACGCCGACTGAATCTCCGGCGAGATGTAGGCGGCGCGCTCCATGAAGTCGGCCATGGTCATCTCATCGTGCTGGATTTGCTCTTCGAACAACGAGCGAATGACCAGGGCACCGGCACCGACCTCTTCCGCTTTCTTCACCTTGTCCACATAATTCGAGATCGAGCTAGCAGCCACAATCAAAGGGTTCTTCAGGGCCACGCCCATGTAGGTAGTCGTCAGGTCGGCCATCTTTGCTCCTTAGGCAGTCTCCATACCGCTTATGCAGTAACTATACCCGTTTCATGGAAGGCTCAGCAGTGTCAAATACTAGAGTCTGCAAGTGACGATAGGCACACCTGGACGGCGTGCCCTCCCCTGGCACGCGGTGGGCAGTGGCAGCACTGCCCGTCGTCTTTGCGCCGCGGCGAATCGTCCTATAATGGCGGGTGAGCATGGCAACAGTCTCCGCCCAGCGGAACTTTGCGCGGCAGTTGAGCGTCCTAAGAGTGTATGGACTTGAGTGAGGGAGTGTAACCGTGAACGAGATTCTTGCGTGGGGAACGGGAATCGGCGTCGCGGCCCTGGCCGTGATGCTGCTCGCCGCGACGACTCAGTCGCTGGCCCAGGGGGGCGCGGAGCTGCTGCCGCCGCAGGTAATCGCCGTGCAGCCCTATCCGGGCGAAGAAGTGCTGGCCGACCAGCCGGTGACGCTGATCTTTGACCAGGCGATGGACGCGGCCAGCGTCGAGGCGGCGTGGCAGATGGAACCTGCCGCGTCGCCGGAGTTCACGTGGGCGGACGCGCGCACTCTGCGGGCGATTCCCGCCGGCGGCTGGCAGCGCGCCACGCGCTACGCCGTCACCCTGGGGATAGGCGCGCAGTCAGCGGACGGGGTGGCGCTCGCCGAGCCGCACAGGTTCTTCGTGCAGACCATCGGACGGCTAGAAGTCGCCGCGGTGATTCCGGCAGACGGCGCGGAGGGCGTCGCCGCCGACGCGACGATCACCGTCTCTTTCAACCGCCCGATCGTGCCGCTGGTCTCAACCGGCGAGCTAGAAGGTCTGCCCGATCCGCTGCAATTCGAGCCAGCGGTTGAGGGACGGGGCGAGTGGATCAACACGTCCATCTACCAGTTCACGCCGGCCAAACCGCTGACCGGCGGCACGACCTACACCGTCCGCATCGCGGCGGGCCTGTCTGACGTGCTCGGCGCGACGCTGGACGAGACCTTCACCTGGCAGTTCAAGACGCTGGCCCCCGAAGTCCTCAACGTCTCGCCGTACTCCAACCAGAGCAACGTCCGGCTGGAAGCGCCAGTGATCATTGAGTTCAGCCAGCCGATGGACATCGCCAGCACGGAAGCCGCGTTCGCCCTGCTCTTCAGCGGCGAGCGCGTGGCGGGCAAATTCACCTGGTCGGACGACAGCCGCCGCGTGACCTTCCAGCCGGACGCGCTGCTGCGCCTGGAAGCCAGCTACCTGATCACTCTCGCGCCGACCGCGCGGGGCATCAGCGGCGAGGCCACGCTCAAGGAAGGGCTGTCCTACGCCTTCGGCACCGTGCCCGCGCCGGGCATCGCCTACACCGACCCGCCCAACGGCGCGCGCGACGTGTACCCCGGCGGCGGGGTGAGCATCGTCTTCAAGTCGCCGATGAACACGGAGACCTTCGCCGACAAGGTGGAGATCGTCAGCCCGGAGGGCGTCGCCTGGAAGCCAGTGGTCAGCGGCGATCAGTCGCTCTATCTGGACTTCGCCACCCAACAGGAGACGACCTACACCATCCGCTTTAAGCGCGGCGCGCAGGACGTGTACGGCAACACCATCGAGACAGACTACACGTTCAGCTTCATCACCGGCGTCATTGACCCCTGGGCCTCGCTGCCCACCTACGAGCGCTTCATGCTCACCAGCGCCTACCGCGACGATACGCGCATCGCCATGCGCGTCGCCGCCAAGCCGACCATGCACTTCTGGCTGCACGCCCTCGACACCGCGCAGATTGGCACGGCTATGCGCGCTTACTACGAGGACCTTGACCGCCTGGCCCGCCGCAGCGAGCTACTCCGCCAGTGGACGCAGGTGCTCGACGCCGGGCCGACACTCTACGGCGTGGACGAGGTGCTGCTCGCCTCCGAAGAAGGCGGCAGGCTGCCCCCCGGCGTCTACCTGCTGCGCGCGCAAGGCCCGCGCTCCGACCGGCCCGAAACGCTGGCGCTGGGCGTGGTCACGGCCAGCCTGACCGTCAAACGCAGCCCGGACGAGATGCTGATCTGGGTGACCGACATCCAGAGCGCCGAGCCGGTCGCCGGCATCGCCGTGCGCCTGTACGACAGGGACGGCAGGCAGATCGCTGGCGGCGAAACCGGCGCTGATGGCGTCGTGCGCCTGCCCGTAGACCTGTATCCTGCCCGCGATACATTCGTTTACGCCGTCGCCGAGGGCGTGGATACCTACGGCGTGTGGATGTCGTGGAACGAGAGCGAACTGCCCGAAACCGCCGGGCACCTCTACACGGACCGCCCGATCTACCGCCCCGGCGAGACGGTGTACTTCCGGGGCGCGGTGCGCGACCGGCAGGACATGACCTACAGCGTGCCGTCCGCCAGGCAGGTTCACGTCTCCATTGGCGTGAACTGGCGCGGGCAACTACTCTTCGAGGGCGACCTGCCCCTGACGGAGTTTGGCACCTTCAACGGCGAGATCGCCCTGCCCGACGACGTGCAGCTTGGCCAGGCGAACATCAACGCCACCCTGAACGGGCGCTACGCTGCCCAGGTGTCGTTCACCATCGCCGAGTTCCGCGTGCCGGAGTACAAGGTGGCGGTGACGCCGGACTACGACCAGATCGCCCAGGGCGATCCGCTCAAGGCAGCCATCAGCGCGTCCTACTACTTCGGCGGGGCGGTGAGTGGCGCGCCGATGTCGTGGAACGCCGTCGGCCAGACAGCCTGGTTCAGTTACAGCGGGCCGGGGCGTTACTCATTCAGCGATGAGACGCAGGACTGTTTCGACTGGGTGAACCTGGGGGACGGCGAAGCGACCACCGACGCCAACGGCCAGGTGATCGTCTCCTTGCCGGACACGCACGCCCCCTCGCGCCGCCCGATGACGATCAGCATCGAGGGCCAGGTGTGGGACGAGAGCGGCCAGGTGATCAGCGGGCGGGCGTCCGTGCTGGCCCACCCCGCCGATGTCTACGTCGGGCTGCACACCGATCGCTACTTCGGGCGCGAGGGCCAGCCGTTGAACGTTGACCTGATCGCCGTCACGCCGGATAGCCAACCCATCCCCGGCCAGAAGATTGACGTGAAAGTGGTGGAGATTCGCTGGGAGCGCGTGCCGGTTGAGGGCCAGTTCGGGCAGTACACCTGGCAGCGCCAGGAGATTGAGGTCGAGAGCGGCCAGGTGATCGCGGCAGCCGATGGCACGGCGCGCTACACCTTCACCCCAGCGGGAGCCGGCATCTACCGCGTGCAGGCATTGGCCCGCGACGACTACGAGCGCCTCAACAGCGCCACGCTGCAGGTGTGGGTGACGGGCACGACACCGGTGTGGTGGGGTCGCCCCAGCGACACAATTGACCTGATCGCCGACAAGGAAAGCTACCAGCCCGGCGACACCGCCGAAATCCTGATCCCCACGCCGTTCACCGGCACATCCTACGCCCTGATCGCCGTTGAGCGGGCGGGCATCCAGGCCTATGAAGTGGTGAAGATCGAGGGGTCCACCTTCGTC
>JAGPFT010000299.1 GCA_018056405.1 Anaerolineae bacterium | reverse complement strand
CCCCTTCCCCACAAAGAGGGAGGGGCTTAGCATACGCGCTTTTCCCCCTTCCCCCCTCGTGGAGGAAGGGCCGGGGATGGGGGGCAAAGGCAGACGCGAGGCTTCTGAAACGGCCCCTCAGGACAGAACGCGAACTCATGGCATGTGCTCCTCTCGACGATGACACTCTGCGACACAAAGACCTCGTTTGCGCGCATGGCCCGATCGTCGCGCGGATGGCGCACGGAAGATGCAGTCGGAGCGCCCCCTGCCCGCTGCCGGCGGGCGGGACAGGATGCACCCTCCTGCCGGAACAAAAACGCCCGACGCGAAGGTCGGGCGCTGGCTGCGTGCGCTCGCTGTGAGCGCGGCGGGGCCGGTTCACAGCAGGAAGGCGAGCGCCGTACTTCCATCTCCCTCCGCGAGACGATGAAAGCGGGTAGAGGCGGGCGACCTGGCTCCCCGGCGCACGGTCAGATCATGCAGCCGGGTTACAGTTGCGGGACAGCGCTGGACTTGCACCAGCTTCGCCTTTACGCTCCGCCATCCGGGGCGTTGAGCACCTCTACCACCACGGGACTATGCGATTGGTAATGCACTGCCCGGCAGAATAGCACGAAACGCGGCGGACGTCAAAAAAGGGATGGTTGGGAGCTGTTGCCCCCACTTCTGCCGTACCCAGCCGTCCAACCTCACCCCCGCTCGGCGCTGACGCGCCTCGCCGCCCCCTCTCCATTCGAATGGAGAGGGGGCAAGCCGAGCGCAGCGAGGCTGGGGGTGAGGTCAACCAGACGCCATCTTCACGTTCCCCCCACTGCTGCCCGCCCCTGAACCTTGTGGGGGAAACGGCCCCTTGAGCACCCTCTCACCGACCACTCCTCCGACTTCTCGCCCCGATCGGCATGTTTGGGGTATTCTTAGGAGTGACTCTGTTGGGGGGTGCGAGCGAGTCAGGGGAAAGTGGCAATGCCTACCGTTCTGGTCGTGGACGATCATGAGGTGGTGCGCCGGGTGATCCAGCACGTGCTGCAACCACTGTCTCTAGACGTGATCGAGGCCGCCGATCCCCAGACCGCCCTGGAACTGGCCCAGACCTACCGCATGGACCTGCTGCTGCTGGACACCAACCTGCCCGGCATGGACGGCATCGCCCTGATGAAGCGGCTGAAGGCCCTCCCTCACCTGGCCACCGTGCCGATGATCATCCTCTCCTCGCGTGGGGGTGCCGACGACGAAATCCGTGCCCTCGAAGCCGGGGCCGCTGGCTTCCTGTCTAAACCCTTTCGCACCCAGGAGCTACGCGACACCGTGCTGCGCGCCATTGCCAGCGTTTGACCCCGCCCGCACCCAACGCTGCACGGAGGCGCGCAGCGCGTCCAGCGCGATGGGCTTGGTCAGCACGGCATTAACCCCGGCAGCCATGATGTGCTGGTGCGAGTCCTCGTCCGAGAGGCCGGTCATTGCCAGGATCGGCACGTCGCGGTTCGGCCCTTCCAGGGCGCGAATGTGGCGCGTCGTCGTCACGCCGTCCATATCGGGCATGGCGATGTCCATCACCACCAGCCCGAACCGCTCGCGCGCCAACCGCTCCAGAGCTTCCTGCCCGCCGGATGCCACCACCACTTCATAGCCAATCTGGGCCAGCACGCGCTCGGCAAGCTGGCGGGTGATCGCGTCGTCGTCGGCAACCAGGATGCGCGCGCCGTCCGGGGGCTGGCCCGCTGCCGGGACGCTGGCAGCCGTGTCAGGGGAGACAAGCGTGCTGCTGGCCCGCTCCTCGCGCCCGGCGATGGGCAGCGTCAGCGTGAACTCGAAGGTGCTGCCCTGCCCCGGCTCGCTGTAGACCTCGATTTCGCCGCCCATAAGCTGCACCAACTGGCGGCTGATGGCCAGGCCCAGGCCCGCCCCGCCCCGCGCGCGGGCGATGGCGCTCTCGCCCTGCACGAACCCGTCGAAGAGCCGCGCGATCTGCGCCGGCGGGATGCCCACGCCCGTGTCGCTGACCTGGAAGCGCAGGCGGCAATGCGTGGCCGTGGCGCTCATCGGCTGGACGGCCACATAGACATCGCCCTCGCGGGTGAATTTCACGGCGTTGTCCACCAGGTGCATCAGCGCTTGCAGCAGCCGCGCCGGATCGCCCACGACGCGCGCCGGAACGCTGTCCTCCACGAAGGTGATCAGGTCAAGCTGCTTGTGCATCACCTGGGGCATGAACATGTCTTTGATCTCGGCCAGCAGGCCGCGCACATCGAGCGGGCTGGCGTCTAGCTCGACACGCCCCGCCTCTAGCTGCGAGAAATCGAGCACGTTGTCCAGCAACTTGAGCAGATTGACTGCGCTCTGATAGGCGTCAGCGGCAAAGCCGTGCTGCTCTTCGGGCAGCGGCGACTCCAGCAGCAGCTCCAACATGCCCAGCACGCCAGTCATCGGCGCGCGAATCTCGTGGCTGATATTGGACATGAAGCGGCTTCTCAGGTGGGCCAGGCGCAGCGCTTCGTCGCGGGCGCGCATGACCTCGCGCTCGGTCTGTTTGCGCTCCAGGATGCGCGCGTAGCTGTCGGCGACGGTGCGCAGCGTGGCGATCTGCTCCGGCTGCCAGACGCGCACGCCATCGGCGTCCTCCAGGCCAATGAAGCCTTCGATGCGCGTCTTACCGTAGATGGGCAGAACGAGGACGCTGGCGACCCCCTGCGACAGGAAGAATGCCTGGATGTCGGCGGGTAGCTCGCTCACATCCTGGGCGGCGATGATGCCCTGCTGGTGCAGCACCGGCGACCAGGAAGGCATGATGTCGTCGAAAGGGATGTACTGGCGGCTATGCAGCAGCGAGGCGACGCCCGGCGCGCACCATTCGTGGCTGTTGTCCATCGCCCGCTCGTCGGCCCGGTAGCGGAAGACATAGGCGCGCGACACGTCGAAGAACTCGCCGAGCAGCTTGAGCGCCTGGGTGATCGTCTGGTCAGGGTCGTCGCTGCGCAGGAAGCTGGCAGCGATGGAGCGGTTCAGTTGCTCGACAGACAGCAAATGCTGCTGGCGCTGGCGCGCGCGGACGCTTTCCGTGATGTCGCTGACGACGACGGTGAAGCCCACCAGCGCGATTTGCGGGCTGATCAGCGGCGAGACGCGCCCACTGTAATAGCGCCGCTGGCGATCTACGACCAGGCTGTACTCGAACTGGTCGGTCTGCAATGTGGACGCCACCCGATCCAGCGCGCGAGCGAGCGGGCCGGCGAGTTCCGGCGGGAGCACGTCGCGGAAGGACTTGCCGACCAGGGCCTCTGCCGGGGTGATCGGCGTGTCGTGGGCGATGTCCGCCCCGGAATGGTAGACCAGGATGCGCCCACCCAGGTCTACGGAGAGCACCTGGTCTTCCAGCGAAGCGATCAACGAGCGAAGCTGCTCCTCACTGCGACGCAGGGCGTCTTCGGCGCGGGCGTGCTCGCTGATGTCGCGCACAAACCCCGTGAACAGACGCCGCTCGCCCAGCCACACCTCGACGACCGACACGTAGAGCGGGAGGGTGTGCCCGTCCTTGTGCTGGCCGACCATCTCGCGCCCGCGACCGATGACTTTCTTGTGGCCGGTCTGCAGATAGTCGGCCACGTAGCGGTCGTGCTGGCTGCCGTGCGGCTCTGGCATGAGCACGCCGATGCTGCGGCCCACCACCTCATCCGGGCGATAGCCGAAGATGCGCGCCGCCGCGTGGTTGAACGACTCGATGGTGCCCTGCTCGTCAATGGTGATGATGCCCTCAGCAGCAGTCTCGACGATGGCTTGCAGCCGCGCCTCGTTATCGCACAGCGCAGCCTCGGCCAGCTTCTGCTCGGTGATGTCGAACAGGGAGATGACCACCGCGTAGGGATCGTCCTCGCCGGGCATGAACACCGGCTCGGTGTTGACTGAGACCCACGTCAGCGAGTCGTCCGGCTTGACGATGCCCATAATCACGTTCAACTGCGGCTGCCCGCTGCGCAGGCTGAGCATGGCGAGCTGGGTGTGGCCGGGTGAAGGCGAGCCGTCCTCGCGGATGGTGCGCCAGCGGGAGTCAATGGGGGCGCGGGCCATCATCTGGTCGAGGGTGAGGCCGAGGATGCGCTCGGCGCTGGCGTTGCTGGCGCGGATGACGCCCGCGCGGTCTTGCAGGATGATCCCTTCGGACAGGGCCGCGACAACCGTGCGGTAGCGGGCTTCGCTCTCGCGCAGGGCGCGCGCCGTCTGCTTGTGCGCGGTGATGTCGGTGCAGTAGATATTGGCCCGCTCGCCATCGTCAGCGGGCACGAACTTGCAGGCGTAAGTGCGCACCCCGGCGTGCCACTCGACCTCGACCACCTGCCCGCTCTCGAAGGCTTTGCCGAGCACGGGCAGCCACTCGTCGGGCACAGTGACCGTGTAGCCCTGCCCGGCCAGGACTGCGCGCGCCGCCGGGTTGCGGTAGATCACCCGCCCATCCCGCGCGGTACTCAACACCGGGTTGGGGTTGTCGTCGGTGAATATATCGGGCAGAACGCTTCGTTCTCCTGCGGTCATGGTACATCCTGGACGGCCAGCAGTTGCGGTCTGTGGGGGAGAGGAACTGGCGCAAGGCCAGACCTCGCGCGCTTTTGTACTTGGCTGCGATCTCTATGTTACCAGT
>JAGPFT010000005.1 GCA_018056405.1 Anaerolineae bacterium | reverse complement strand
CCCTCTCCGCGTGTGGAGAGGGGATTGAGGGGTGAGGTAAACCCGCGCAGCGGGCTTCTCAACCGATCCATCCCAGAGCGCGCAGTGGTCGCAGAGAAAGCCTCAGAGCTTTTCCGACTTTCCCCTCTGCGCCCTCGTCATCTCAGCGGCTCAAGATCACTGCCCCAAAAAGCGAATGCACCCCAAGGGCATTAAGGGACTGTACTATCGTAGGGGGTGTGCTATACTGTGTCTAGAGTTTGGTGAACCGAGTGCGTTTTTCAGGAGGAGTTCAAAATGCGGAAGCCTTTCTCTCTTTTTCTGATCGTAGTGTTTGTTGTGGCAGGTGGTGCGTTGGCGCATTTGCCCACAACCGCGCGCGCCAATGACATGACCGAATACGATGGGTGCCCCGTTGTAGATGGCGCTGATGGGGTGTACTCGAAGATCGAGTTCTTCCCAATCGCCGTGTTCTATGCGGGGGATACGATTGAGATCTCGGCTGAGCCGCTCGCTATTGCCCCGCTGGGGCCGAGTCTGGAATACTACGCGCCCACCATCTATCTGAAAATTGGCGGCGTGCAGGTAGACGTGGTATCGCTGCCCGGTACGTTGACCTATACATTCACCGAAGACACGAAGCTAGCCGACTTCCCGGCGCTCGAGTGGGGACTGGAGCTCCCGGCGGCGGAGGCGCAGTTAGTGCCGTTCAATGCGAAGTGGACTGCCTCGTGCTCAAATGTGCCGTTGGCGGGCTGTGACGTACTGATGAACATTCCCAGCACGGCGGTGGTAGGGGCGTTCGTAGCCAACGCGCCGCTGTATTGGGAGCCGGGACAGTTGGTTCAGCCGTACACGGAAATTACGGCAGGCAACACGGCCTGGGTGCTGGGCAAAGACGCCAGCGGGGAATACTACAAGATCATCTGGGTGTGCGATCAGCTCTGGGTGCCAGTAGGCGCTATGGGGCCGAACTACGACGCGGTGTGGAACGGTGCGCCGCTGCCAGCGGATGTGGTGGAGTAGCTCCTGCTCCTGAGAACATGATGCGCCCCGGCAGCCCGCCGGGGCGTTTTTGTGCGCCAGAGCGGGCGGGCGGGTATGCTGGGGCCATGAACACAAGCCCTCCTGCTGACTCCGTGCCCGCCTGGTTGTGGCAGGCGAGTGCGCTCGGCCTGATCGTGGTGTTGATGCTGATCGGCGCGGGCGTTTGGCTCGTCGCCGGCGGGGCGACCGATCCGCCGCTGGCCGGGCCGGTTGTCTGGGAAGATGAGGCGCTCGGTTGGGCGACGGGAGCGCTCGTCGGGGGGCGTGATGCCTGGGTGTCCGCTCCCGCGCCGCTGCCTGCGCCGCCCGCCACCTTCACGCTGACGGTGCGCGCCCGTCTGCCCGTTGACGCGAATCCGCTGGCGGCGTGGGGCGTGTGGCTGGCGGAGGCGGACGGATCGCGCACGGTCTACGCGATCAGCGCGGCGGGCTACCTCACCACACGCCACTGCCCGGCAGAGCAGCCTGCCCCGGATGCCCTTGAAGACTGTCCCGCGCTGCGCCCGGAGTGGGAATGGAGCGCCTACCCGCGCATCCGAGCGCCGGGCCAGGCAAACACCGTCACGCTGCACCGCGAGGCGAACGGGGCGATCCGGCTGCGCGTCAACGGGGAGCGGTTGGGCGCAGCGCCGGTGGACGTGGGTGTGACATGGGGCGTCTGGGCGCGGGCAGGGGGCGGCGAGTCGCCCCGCGTGGCCTGGGAGCGGGCCGAAGTGCGCGCCCCTGGTTGACGCCCATCGCCCCCGTTGCTAGAGTCCGGCTATGCGCCGATCCCTGTGCCGTCTCACCCTTGTGCTGCTGCTGACCGGCTGGCTGCTGGCCGATCTGCCCTGGGCAGCACCGGCGCGGGCGGGTGAGTCCCTGGACGCGACGCGCCGCCGCATTCGCGTGCCAGTGCTGATGTACCACTACATCAGCACGCCGCCGCCGGGGGCTGACAAGTACCGGCTCGACCTGTCGGTGACGCCGGCGCAGTTCGCCGCGCAATTGGCCTGGCTGCGCGCCAACGGTTACACGACGGTGACGCTCGGCAATCTCTACGACGCGCTGACGGCGGGCGCGCCGCTGCCTCCGCGCCCCGTGATCCTCACCTTCGACGATGGCTACGCCGATGCCTATGCCCAAGCCTTTCCGTTGCTGCGCGAGGCCGGGATGGTGGGCACGTTCTTCGTGGTCACAGAATGGCTGGACAACGGGCAGGCGGGCTATTTGACCTGGGGGCAGGCGCGCGAGATGGCAGCGGCAGGCATGGCTATCGAGAGTCACAGCCGTTCCCACCCCGACCTGACCAACGATTGCGACTACGATTGCCGCGTCTACCAGGTGTTGGGCAGCGTGGAGACCATCGCAGCGGAGATCGGCGTTCGCCCGCGTTTCTTTTGCTATCCTGGCGGGCGCTACGATGCAGGGCTGTTCGCAGTGCTGGAAGCAGCGGGCATCGTGGCGGCAGTCACCACGCACGGCGGGACGCTGCACGTCAGCGAGCGCCTGTTGGAATTGCCGCGCGTCCGCGTGCGCGGTACGACGACGCTGCGCGAGTTCGCCTGGATGGTCAGCGAGTGGCGGAAATAGGTCAATGGTGATGGGTGATTGGGTGATTGGTTACTGGTTTTTGGTGGTTGGTGAGGGGGCAAACGCGCGTCCAGCCTGACTTGTTGCGGATACCGCTTGGCAGTGATTAAACCGCGCATGGTCAGAGTCTAGAGCGTGTGATGCACTTTCAACCCCTATCCCCCGGCCCCTTTCCCCGCAAGCAGGGAAAGGGGAGCGATTTGTCCCTCCCCGCTGGCGGGGAGGGGCCACAGGGTGGGGTCAATGCGCCGCACAGGGCGTTGCGCGCTTCCCGCTGCGCCGAGCGCATGAAGTTCATAGCACGCTCTAGAGCGTGTGATGAACTTTCAACCCTCATCCCCCAGCCCCTTCCCCCGCGCTGCGCGGAGGGAAGGGGAGCAGGCCCGCAGCTTTTCTCCCTTCCCCCCTCGTGGGGGCAGGGCCAGGTGCACGACTTCTCAAACGGCCCCTGAAAACCAACAACTAACAGCTAACCACCCACCCACCACAAGAAAACGGGGCGGATGCCCGGTAGGGTAGGAGCATCCGCCCACAGGTAGGGGGTGGAAGCGCAGCGCTCAGCGCTGTTGGCGACTGGCGCGCTCGATGAACAGGCCCACGCCGACCAGAATGAGCAGCAGCGGGCCTGCGCTTCCCAGGCTGAAGAAGCTCAGCAGGCCGATCCCGCCCACGAGGAGGGCGAGAAAGGCCCGGCGGCGCAGGCCGGCAGTCCACCTACGCCCGCCAGACGCATAGCGCCGCCACGTATCGTGGCCGAGCTTGCCGCCGAAGGCGATCAGCAGCAGGCCCCACCAGTTAAGATCGAACAGGCCGATGAAACCGACCAGCGCTGTCACCACGCCGAAGAGAGCACGGCTGCGCGCCGTGTCGTCCCAGACGCGCCCGGCGCGCTCGTAGCGGCTCCAGCCGTCGGCGGCCAGCCAGCCGCCCACCCCCAGCAGCAGCAGTGCCCACAGGCGCAGGTGCAGATGCAGCACGTCCTGCAGGAAGATCAGCAGACCCACCCCGATCAGGCCCAGCCCGACCAGCGCCGTCCAGTTGCGCTCCTCGACGAGGGCGCGCAGGCTCAGCGGCGGCACCGGGCGCTCGTCGCGGGGCGGTGGCGCAGGACGGGAACCGTTGCCGGGGCCACGTCGCCGGACTTCGGAGGGGACGGGCTTGGCGTCGCCGGAGACAATGCGGGGGTCTGGGGGTTGCTGGCTCATCGGGTTCGCTCTTCCTGCTGGGCGCTCGTGCTGATGTGCTTCATGGATCAATACGCGCAGCGCCGGGCGCGAGTTGCACGGGCGATTTGATGCGATTCTAACGCAAGTCGCTTTGCTTTCGCTGCTGTACTTCCTTACAATTTAGCTATCGGCGACTGCCTTTGTGCGGCTTGCCGCTGTGCGAGGGCCGGCCTGTGACATGCCCGCTTCGTCCTCCTCACGCACGGCTCGGCCCTCCTCTTGAGAAGCCACTATGGAGGTGAATGGCTGATGGATAAGCAAGCGTTGATCAAAGCGTTGAATGAAGACCTGGCCGGCGAGTTGCAGGCGATCATCCAATACCTGACGTACTCGGCTCGCGTCACCGGCCCCTGGCGGCCCCAACTGGTGCAGTTCATGCAGGCCGAGATCGCGGACGAGATGCTGCACGCCCAGTTCCTGGCCGACAAGATCGCGGCCCTGGGCGGCGAGCCGATTACCACGCCGCGCCCGGTGCCGCCGGCGGCGACCCCGCGCGACATGCTCAAGGCTATCCTGGACGCCGAGTTGAAGGCAGGCCACGACTATACCGAGCGGGCCAGACAGGCCGGGGAATTCGGCGACAAAGGGCTGGCGGTGCAGCTTGAAAACATGGTCCTCGACGAGACCGGTCACGCCGAAGAGACGGCCAAGCTGCTGAAGAACTGGGAGTAATCCTCGTCTGCGCCGGAACACTGTCTCCGGCGCGGCTGTTCACTCTGATCGATCTGGATTCAGGAGGCATGCCCCATGCTAAGCGAGAAAATGCAGGGTGCGATGAACAAGCAGATCAACGCCGAGCTGCATTCGGCCTATATCTATCTGGCCATGGCGGCCTACTTCGAGGACAAGAACCTGCCGGGCTTTGCTCACTGGATGCGCCTGCAGGCCAACGAAGAACTGGGCCACGCCATGAAGTTCTTCGACTTCATTGTCGAGCGGCGAGGGCGCGTGCTGCTGGAGCCGGTCGCTGCCGTGCCCACCGAGTGGGCGTCACCGCTGGCCGTCTTCGAGAACGCGCTGGCGCACGAGCAGAAGGTCACCGGCCTGATCAACGATCTGGTCAACCTGGCGATTGCCGAGAAGGATCACGCCAGCAACAGCTTCCTGCAGTGGTTCGTGGACGAGCAGGTGGAGGAAGAAGCTTCGGCGGACGCCATCGTGCAGCAGTTGAAGATGGCTGGTGACACGCTGGTTGCGCTGCTCATTCTCGACCGCGAACTGGGCGCGCGCGAGGCTGAGTGACGGCCAGCAGGTTGCCCAACATAACGAACAAGGACGCCCCGCCGGGGCGTCCTTCGTTATCTGAGCCGACTCACGGCTCTTCGCGGTAGCCCGCCGGGCGGATGTAGCGCACGCGCAGATGCTCGGCCAATGCCTCTTTCAGCGCGTCCTTCATGATGTTGCCCGACACATGCAGCAGCGTGTCGCCGTACTGCGGGTCAATGCCCATCGTCGCCTGGCAGGGGTAGTGATGGTGATGCAGCCCGCCTGCCTCGACCGCATCCTCAACAGGCGTCCCCGTGAGCCGCTCGGCGACGTAGCGCGCGCAGCCGCAGCAGGCGTCGCGCGTTACGTCCAGGGCGACGATCCGGCGCGTCTGCGGGTCTACCTCGGCGCAGAAGGCGGGCGCGCCGAAGTGCCGGGCGAAGGCGCGGATGAGCGGGTCGTCGTAGGGCTGCTTGAGGCGCAGGGCGTTGCTGTGCGTCTCGGTCAGCGAGCAGAAAGGCATGGGCGTGACACAGGCGACGCCCATGCGCGCCAACCATTCGCGTAGCTGGCGGGCCAGGCCCACCGGCAGCCAGGCGACGTTATCTATGGGGGCGATCACGGCGCGCGCACCAGTCATGCGGGCGATGTCGGGGATCAGCTCAGCCACGCCCTTGACTTCGGCCAGCGAGAGGATCAGGTCGCAGGGCGGCAGCGCATCGGGCAGATAGTCTTCGGGGTAGTCCACCACCGGCGGCAGGACTTTGGGCGTCTCCCAGGTGAGGATCGTCCAGTCCGGCGGGGCGTGCTGGCGCAGGTTGGCGACGTGTCGCCAGCCGTAGTCGCCGCTGACGAGGAGGAGCAGACGCATGAGCGAGCCTTTAGGTTAGCCGTATTTCCCCAACTCGACCTTCTGGGCATCCGTCGTGACGACACTATCGAGCGCGATGGTGCCCCCGTGAGCATCCCAGCGGGCCACGATGAGCGCGCGAGATAGACGGCCCTGTTCGGCGAAGTACTCCAGCACATCGAGCCGGCGGTAGACGGACAGCAGTTGGCTCAGTGAACGGTTGGCCCCCTGGGGCGCGATCAGAAAAGCGAAGTGAGGGCGCGCGATGCGGGCGTATCCCAAAAGCTGAGCCAGATGATCCAGTGTCAGGGGATTGTTCTTACACTCGACCAGAGCTAGTCGGGCGATTTCAGAAGAGCGGACAAATCCCACAACATCTACCTGAATTTCCCATGACGGCCAATCAGGAGACAGCCCTTCATGTAAGTTCTGATCTTCAATGAGGCGGGACAGGCGCACCGCTGAAGCATCATAAGTGTCAATCCGGGCGTTCTTAAAGCGGTCGCTCAGGAAACGGTGCAGCCACTGGCGCACCGGCTCGTACATTTCGTTTTCGACTCGATAGGGGTTCATTCTTCTGAGTCAAGTGGAAGTGGCAGTTGATCAGTGTAAGGTTCGCGGGGACATTCCAGCGCCTTGCAAATCTGCCAGTAGGAATTGAAGTGCTGACCTTGAAGCTCAGCGGGCAGTCTATCGCTACTTTCGTCTGGATCGGGTTCTTTTGCCCCACGCACCTGACGACGGCCTGGACATCCGCTGTAATCCCCGCTCAGATAGCGATCAGCAGTTGCCAGTTCTTCCAAGACTTTCTGCTTGTGCTCAAACGAAAACCCTATCTGTAGAAAAGGGATGGCAAAGATATTGATCTGATGTTCCCGGAAGTCCCGGTTCATATTCGGATGACCCCACGTGATGTTCTGAACAGGGACTTTGAGACTATCTTGCAGAATCTGGCAGAGGGCAACGGGGACTCGCCAATTCTGGCGGTAATTCAGAACATCTAAGCGCACGCGATTTCTCCCATCGACATAGCGATTGGCATGGCGGATGTTGCCGGCTACATCAGCAAAACCCTTTATGAATTCGCGCTTCAGGTCTTGGGGTGTATCTGAATCAAGGAAGACTGAGGGAACTTGAAGACCTCGAAAACTTAGCTGTCCCTCAGTGACGCGCAACAGCATACGCCAGGGCAAAGCGTTATGCATAAAGCGGACGACCAGATCGATCGTACCCTCCGCCGCTCTCGTTTCCACTTCTGTGTCAAGCAGATCGCTTAGACGAAGGCGAATCTCGTTCAGCCCCAGTTTGATACTGGTTTCCTGACCTATCCTGACGTTGATCCCTCTGGCTTCAAGGCTGCTGTGCGGAAAATTGATGGTGATCTGACGCACGCCTGCACTTTCTGATAGCGTGCCGCGAGCTACGACCATGCCAACAAAATAGGCCCAGTCTGGATCGAGGTAGTTCATGGCTCAGATTGTGTGCGTGGTTTCTGGAAGATCAAGATGTATTCATGGGCTTTGTTGATGCGGAACGTGTACGGATACCCTAAGGGGCGCATGTTATTGTACTCGTGACGGCGATCCCAGATGATCAAATCATCGTAGACGAAGCCGATTTCCTGCATGGCGTCAGCTACGTCCGCATGGAAAGGGTAGAAGCGCGATTTCTTGCGCAAATCCATCACGACCATCAGACAGTATTTGCCAGGGCGCAGCGCGATCCACACTTGGCGCATGATGTCCATAAGCGCCTGCAAGAACCTCTCGTAATCTCCAATCTTGCCAAGATCGGCTTCTGCGTCCCCGTAATCGCGCTGCTCTTTGTAGTCGGCGGTACGCGGCTGGAGCAAAATATCCCAGTATGGCGGTGAGGTCAGGCAAAAGTCTACGATGCCGGGCTGCACATACTTGAGCAAGTTGCGGGCATCGTCCACGTGGATCACGCTGTCTCCGCCGGAAATCTCTTCAAACAACAGGTTTTGGGCCAAACGTGTGCGAGCGATCGCGGCGAATTCGGGGGAGATCTCTATCCCGATCCCATATTTACCAGCATTGCGCGCTGCCAGGACAGTAGTCCCCACGCCGACGAACGGATCGAGCACCACGCGGTCAGACTTGTTGGTGAAGCACTCTAGCGCACGGCTGGCGAGCGCCAATGGAAACATGGCTGGATGCTTAAGCTGGTTTTCTTCGGGCGTCTTGCGCAAGTCAGACCAGATCGAAATAGAGTAGCGCGTCCAGGTCTTGCCATCCAGTTCGTTGGCGCGTGGCTTGGAAGCGACCGACTCAGGAGCCTTTTCTGCTTTCTGAGGTTCTACGGCCTGGGAATCCGAACCGTTGGCAAACATATCCAATTGCTGGATGTTTTCCGTCATGGTTCTGCCACCTGTCTACGCCGACAAGCGCAGTATACTAAGCCTGCGCCTAAAAAGCTAACGCTCAAATATCGGGAGAGGCGTCTCACCATCGTGCTGGCGCAGGTTGGCGACGTGCCGCCAGCCGTAGTCGCCGCTGACGAGGAGGAGGAGACGCATGAGCGAGCCTTTGGGTTAGCCGTATTTCCCTAACTCGACCTTCTGGGCGTCGGTTGTCACAATACTGTCGAGCGCGATGGTGCCCCCGTGAGCATCCCGGCGGGCCACGATGAGGGCACGGGACAGACGGCCCTGTTCGGCGAAGTACTCCAGCACATCGAGCCGGCGGTACACGGTCAGCAATTGAGTCAGCGAACGGTTGGCCCCTTGGGGCGCGATCAGGAAGGTGAAGTGAGGGCGCGCGATGCGGGCACAGGCTACAGATCGAGCCATGTGATCGAAGGTTAGTGCGGTATTCTTGTAATCAACCAGCGCCAAATGGGCGGTGTGGGGTAAACGAATGAAGCCTACAACGCTTATCCGAATGTTCCATGTCGGCCAGTCAGGAGCTAGCTTCGTATAATCTCTTCTCTTCTATGAAACGGGACAAGCGCATCGCAGAAGAATCGTAGGTGTCAATCCGGGCGTTCTTGAAACGGTCACTCAAGAAACGGTGCAACCACTGGCGCACCGGTTCGTACATTGAGGCCTCCTTCGTTAATGTTGTTGCCGTTTTACTCATAAGTGCACGAAGAAAAGCCCCTTGTCCGCCTAAATCAAATACAGGCTGCTACATGTCGGATTCTGCTGCTTGCCTGAGAACCAAGAACGCCTCCTTTAAGGCTTGACTTACTGCACTATCAGGTTCGTTCAGGACCAATTCTTGGTATGCGTCCAGAAAATCAAGCCTTGAGCGGTAAAACAGATGTAGAAAATGCCGTAGAAAACCTATACAGTCCAAGATCACAACCTCAGTTCCACCTGTTCGCCCATAGACTTCTGCCGCATAGTCGTTGAGATTTTCATCTATTGTATCCGTAGTTATAAAGATATAATTATGAATCTTTTCTTGGGCCGAAACGATCTTATCTATCGCGCGGTCAATGTCGCCAGTTGTTACTCTCTTCATTTTCATTTCATAGATAGTTACTATATGGTCGTCATTTTCGAGGCAGATTTCAACATCACCCAGGGCACCAGTCCGTTCATCAGCAGCAGTGTGACTTCGCAAGGGCAATATCCGCTCTCCTAACTTCGTGCTCACAGAATTATAGGCTGCTGCCACCACCAAAACGGGTAACCTGCTGGAATTCTTGCATTTGAGGTGTTGCTCAATTAGAGTGACAATCTCCTCGGCGGCCAGGGGGATTGTGTCATCTGCATGACGAAGATCGGTGAGTAAGGCCTCAATTCTGGCCTTCTTTTCTTCGCGCATTACCAGTAAGACGCGAACAATCTCGGTCAACATGATTTCAGCACTCACTCGCCCCGCATAAACATCATCGAGCAATTGCAGGGTATTTCTGTAGAGTTGGCGGGGTCTACCAATTAGCTCCAAATCCGTTGTAAGCGGCCTATCTAGGTTGCGGAGGGCCGGCGTCAAAAACGCAGTGGTCGGATTAAGTGGCAAGCGATTGGCGAAAATAAAGTGAGCGATATATCTCTCATCGTAGGTTCGTCCAGAGAAACTGTCCTTTTCTCCGATTTCTGTATAAGGTTTACGTGGATCAACATCTGGGCGATCCAGTTTGGCAAGCAGACAAGCCATAAGAAGACGAGTACAAGCCCTGTTGCGGATATTCCTGCATACATACTCGACGCGCCCGCGAACGTCCTCATCATCCATCAAGGGCTTCGTCAAATCAACGGATGCGTGTTTGAAGATTCGTTCAAGAATGTCAGCGGGGCTGCTCATCTGTTCTCTCAGACCATAGCTTAAGCTGCGATTTGGGGGGATCATAGTTTGTCCACAGCACTTCAGTTCTCTTACCTTTGGTTGAATGGATCGTTTTTGATGGGCCGACGTTCTTGATCCACCTGGGTTCTGAGTAAAGATCATTCATCAGATCGCAATCATAACCTGAGATGGCCACCATTCCTTCAACGGAATCAAGAAGCTCTGCCAATTGCGCGTGCTCTTGGTCAGTCATTTCATAAGCGTATGCATTATTGTCTTGACGACTCTCATGGACGTAAGGGGGATCACAGTAAAAAAGAGTAACCGGAGAGTCATAAAGTCGAATAATCTCACTAGCGGGCCTGTTTTCTATCTGCACCCGTAGCAACCGCAAGGCAATTTCTGGCAAATCTTCGACCGCGCCAAGCCAGCGAGAAACAGCGCCTGCCATGCCTGCCCGACTCGTGTTCTTACAGTTTGCCCAACGCCCCAACGAGGCTGATTGAGCCAGACCTGTGCGCACTTGACGGGCACGGACGTAGAATCTTCTGGCACGCTCAAAGGGATCCAGAGTGGGATCAATCACACAAGCCGAGGCGAACTCTTCGCGAGAGAAAGGTGTCAACGCAATTGCTCTTATGAGGTGATCGGGATCATTCCGTAGAACACGGAAGAAATTGGCTATCTCCCCGTCAATATCGTTATAGGTCTCCACTGGTGAAGGGTCTCGATTGAGCAAAACGGCAGCAGAACCCCCAAACGGTTCGCAGTAATGATGGCAAGAAGGCAATAGGGGCAAGAGCCAATCAAGGTGAGAGTACTTTCCACCATACCAGCCGAAGGCTATAAATCTACGCGACTTGCGTTCTACAATTGGAGAAGGCGTGCCATTTCTTTTCACAATGTCTGCTCCGCAGGGACTATGTGACCTGATTATAGCCGAATCTGAGATACTTAGTGCTGGTGTTCGGTGAGAAGCCGTCGGGAGAGGCGTCTCACCATCGTGCTGGCGCAGGTTGGCGACGTGTCGCCAGCCGTAGTCGCCGCTGACGAGGAGGAGGAGGCGCACGAGCGAGCCTTTCTGCAGAGAGCGCGTGCCTGACGCTGGCGCTGGGCAAAAGCGGGGGCGTATCGCCATACGCCCCTGCGCGATATTGAGTGATGCGTGCGATTAATCGTTGTCGCCCAACCCCTCCGCACGCGGGTCGAGCAGCGCGATCAGCCCCAGCGCGCCCACGTTGGCGAAGAGCAGCGGGGCCAGGAACGGCGCGCCGCGGATGAAGCGCTCGGCCACAAACGCGCCGGACGAGGTGAGGTCGTCGTTGATATGCAGCCAGGCCCCGATCAGCCCGGTGACGATCAGCAGCAACATGGCGACCACATAGGTGATCAGATCGGCGCGGGTGGGGTGCGCGATGAAGCCGAGCGTCACCCCGACGACCGTGCCGAAGACGCCGATGACCGTCGGAATCCACAGCCAGTCGTTCTCGAAGCCGGTGCGGGCGTGGTCGAGCACGGCGCTGATGGTGGTGACCATAATGCCCAGGCCCATCATCAGGAAGTAGGCGCGCGTCTTGCTCAGCGGCAGCGACAGATACCAGCCGCCGGGCATCCGCAGCCGCCCGCTGTCGGGCGGGTCTTCGACCCAGGCCGCGCTGATGCCCCACAGACCGACCAGCGAGAACATCAGCGGCCCCAGGAAGGGCGGCCCCCACACCAGCAGCCGCACGCTGATCTGCTCACCTGCCGGGCCTTCGGGCAGGGCGGCGCGCATGACATGGAAGTACGCCCCCAGCAGCCCGACGGCGATGCTCACCAGCAGCGCCGCCGTCGCGATCAGCGTCGCCAGCGGGCGCTGCTTGAGGGCGATCAGGCCGGCGACGAGCAGGATCGCGCCCGCGACCGGCCCGAAGATGATCGGAATCCACTCATACGGCACGATGGTCCCGCTGATGCTGTGCGCCAGATAGATGTCCACGCCGAGAAAAACCTCGTTGATGGCAGCCATCAGCAGCATGATCTGATCGCGCGAGAGCGGGATGCGCACGCGCCGAATCGGTGGAAAGACGGTTGCCAGGTGGTACATGGCCCTATCCACCTGTATCGGGGGCTGTCTCAGCCTCTGTCGTTTCGCCGGCCAGGCCGGCCTCCTTCAGCTTGGCGACGACCATCTCACGCAGCTCGGCGAGATCGGACAGGACTTCATACGCGCCGTGCCACTGCGTGTAGTCTGGCCCCTGCATCCACACACCGAACTTGACCGTGCGGCCCCAGTGGTGCCATAGCTCGAAGTAGGTGTAGTCAATCGGCTCGTCGAAGGGGGCATCGGTCAGCAGGCCGGCGTCCTTGAGCGGCTGGACAATCTCGTTGCTCTCGCGCACCCATGCGTTGGTCGCTTCGGTCGCCAGGTCAGCGGCCTCGTAGAACTCGGTGATGAAGTTGTCGTTGTGGCACTCCAGGCACACGCCCTGCATGCGCACCTTGTTGCTCTCCCAGGCGGGCCGGCGCTCGCTGATGGGGGCGAACAGGTACCAGGTCAGGCGCTCGCCGACATCGTGGGTGGTGCCCGTGCTGCCAAAGCCGCTCATGTGGCAGATGGCGCAGGTGGCCGCCGGGAAGTCCTCCACCGACAGCGTGCCCGGCTCGGCTTCCCAGTTCCAGGTGTGGCCCATCGTCACGTAGGCGATGCCGTGCGGCGACTCGTGGTAGATTTCCCACTGCGGGTGGTCAGGGCCGATGTGACAGGCGTTGCAGGTTTGGGGCTTGCGCGCCTGCTCCAGGCTGAACTCGTGGCGCAGGTGGCACTTCTGGCACTGGCCGACCGACCCGTCGGCGGCCGGCAGGCCGATGTTGTGGCAGGTCTCGCAGGCGAAGCGGGTGACGGCCTCCCCTTCCAACTCGTGCAACGCATGGCGGCTCTTGTCCGGGGCGAAGCTGCCTTCGGGGATGGCCTGGTATTGGGCGAGCAGCTCCTCGCTGAGGCCGCTCGTGCCCCAGTAGGCGACGTAGGCGGGCAGAGCGTGGCGGCTGGCGTAGAACTCTTTGACTTCCTGCTTGTGGCAGCGGTCGCACATGGCCGTGGTGGGTGAAGCCAGGACATAGGCGCCCTCGTGTTCCACTGCGCCGGGGTAGTCGGCGTTCACTTTGTGGCAGTCTTCGCACTTGACGTTGGCTGCGGCCATTGTGCTGTAACCGTACTGCTGGACGATGCCGGGCGTAGAGCGGCGATGGCAGACGACGCACTCGTTGTCGCTGCTGGCCAGGGCATTGACGCGCTCTGGCCCTTCTTCGGTCTCTTCGGCTTCCTGAACGGCCATGATGATCAGCACCAGGCCGAGGACGAGAATCACACCGACCAGGCCCAGCACCAGGACACGACCCACCGTCAGGATGGATGCTCTCTTGCTCGGTTGTTCAGCCATCAAAAACCCCCTTTATATTTTGAACAGGCTGGGACGGGATACGCTGCATCGTGCCTTGTCGGGCTGATTGGGTGCGGCTCTCACAGGCTAAGAGGCCGCCTGAGAAGCCTTATATCTGCCTCTTCCCCCCCCCATCCCCGGCCCTTCCCCCACGAGGGGGGAAGGGAGAAAAGCGCGCACGCTAGTGCACGTTGGCGGAAGTCCCCCCGTGGCTGTTCGATGGTTGGCCCCACCCTAAATCCCTTCGCAGGGAAAGGGGGCTAGGGGGATAGGGGTCCATCAGGCCCAACCGCGCACCTATTTCCGCCCTGATGTACCAGTTCACTTCTCGCTGCCCCCGCGGTAGAGCAGCAGCAGCATGATCAGCGGCGTGTGAGCCACCACGGTGTGCGGCATACGGGGCGGCATGTGCACCCAGGTGCCGGGGCGCGCCTGGCGCTGCTCGCCGCCCAGGGTCAGCGCGGCCTCGCCGCGCAGCACGAGGATCGAGGCTGGCATCGCGGCAGCGTGCTCAGAAAGTTCCTGACCTGTGTCGAAGCCGAACAGCACGGCCTTCACATCGTCGTCGCCGTATAGCGTGCGGCTGATGATGCTGTCTGGCTGAATGTCCGCCACCAGGGCCGTCAAATCCTCGAAAAACACAAATTCGCTCATGGTTCATCCTCTCTGTACGGTTTGGGTTTGCAGGCCTTGCAGCCCCTGAAACCGTCCCCCAGGGCTAAGGTGCGCCGGGCAGCGAACCTCGGCCAATCGCTGGGGGGACGCGCAAGCTCAGAGCAGCCAGCCGGGCGGTGCAGCCGGCAGTGTCCTCACTGTGGGAGGGCAGTACGCAGCGCACTCGCCGCTGGCCCAGGCCCGGCCTGTCGGCGCCAGCCAGCGATTCCGCTAGGGGCTGCCCGGCGTCTTGCTTCTTTTATGCCACATTTCCGGGGAAAATGCGACAGGTCGCGTGGTTGGGTGCATCCCACAACTGTGGCGAGTCTGATGTGTGTAGGGGCGTTGCTCTGCTGCACTCCCGTAGGGGCCTGCTGCCGCACCAGACTTCCGAAGTCTTCGAAGACTTCGGAAGTCTCTTGCTGAGCGAGAAACGACTGTCAAAAGCTCTCAGAATCGCCATCTGGTAGCTTTTGAGAGACGACCGCGTGTATATCTATCAACATCAGCGTACCGCGTGAAAGACGGCACGAAAACCCTGGCGGTGGGCTGAGACTCCTTATAGCGCACATCCAAAATGAGGTATCCGTAATGGACATCACTCGCAATTGGCGACTCAAGACCAGCCGCAGCCAGCTTCTCGCTACTCGCTGCCCGCAGACCGGCGCGGTGATGCTCCCGCAGCAAACCGCCTCGGCTACGCAGCCGGCGCTTGCCCCCTACATCTTCGCTTTTGGCGACGCCCAGGTTGTGCTGGCGGAAGACACGGTTGAGTTCGCGCGGGCAGCGCGGTGATCCCCATGAACGAAGACTTCGCCAGCGCGATCCAGGCGCAGATGGCGCACCAGGCCGCGTACTGGGATCATCTACGCCGCGCCCAGCCGTTGGAGGGCGAGGGCGTCGAGCTATTCGCGCTGTCCGGCAAGGGGGCGGTGTACAGCTTCACGACGGTGACTGCGCCCGCCGAGCCGTATGAGGCGTATGCGCCGTATGTGCTGGCGCTGGTGCAGCTTGACGAGGGACCGATGGTCACCGCGCAGCTTACCGACCTGGACGGCGAGCCGGCCATCGGGATGCGTGTCGAGATGGTCATCCGCAAGCTGCGCACCGACGGCGAGCGCGGTATCATCATCTACGGGCCGAAGTTCCGGCCTCTGCTATGCCCGCAAGCCTAGCCAGGCCGCCTGCACGCGAACAGAGTCCAACGCGCCCCAGTGGGGGCGCGTTTCTCTTTGTACACACAATCTGCATACACGAGGCTAACGGGCCGGGCAGCCCGGCCCGGCGATCAGCCGCGCCAGGTCTGCGCCGGCGGGGACGCGCACCCAGCCCGCGCCCGCCTCGTCGCCTGCGCCGAGCGCAACGCGCAGCCAAAGCACCTGTTCCCCATCCTCACCGGCCAACTCCCGCTCCTCGGTTACACGCGCCAGGCGCGGAGTCTGCGCCGCGATCTGCCGGTCGCCCGCGTATGGCCCGTTGAAGGCGGGGAGGGGCAGGGTGTCGAGGTTGACCAGCAGGCACGCCTCCGCGTCCAGACTGGCGATCAGGGCGGCAGCGGTTGCCGCCGGGTCTGGCGTGGCCGAGGGCATGGGCGTCCTGGTCGGCGAAGCGGTCGGCGTGGGCGAAGGCGTGGCGGTGAAGGCGGCGGCGGTCGCGGTCAGTTCAGCGGCGAAAGCGGCGCGCACGGCCTGGTGGGTGGCAGCGGAGTTCGGCGTGACCGATGGGGCGGGCGTCCTGGTCGGCGAAGCGGTCGGCGTGGGCGAAGGCGTGGCGGTGAAGGCGTCGGCGGTCGCGGTCAGTTCAGCGGCGAAGGCGGCGCGCACGGCTGCGCCTGTAGCGGTCGCATTCGGCGTGGCAGTGGCGTTGGCATCCTGGTAGGCGCGCAGCCCGACCACTCCCAGCGCCGCGCCGACCAGCAGCGCGACGAGCGCCGCCCCGATAATCAGCGGGGCGACGGGGCGGGAGTTGGGCGCGAGGCCCCCCGCCGCACGGGGGGGCGCGACCGTCGCCGGGGCGCTCCACTCGCTGGCGGAGCGCATGTCGCCCGGCGCGCGCAGCGCGCGCACGCGGTAAGTAGCGTGGACGTGGGCGATGGCGCTGGATGGCTCGGTGATGGTGATGTCTTCGCCCTGGCCTTCGTCCTGGCCCTGCGGCGTGATGTGCAGGACGTAGGCGTGCGCACCAGCGACGGGAGTCCAGGCCAGGCGCTCGCTGGTCACATGGGTGAAGACCGGCGTATCCAGGTGGGCGGGAGCCTGAACCGGCGCGCTCCAGGGCGAGGGCGTTTCCGGCGCATAGAGCGTGTTCAGCGCACGGACGCGGTAGAAGCGGCCGGCTGGCGTCTCCGGCGGCAAGTCGCAGCCGGGCTGCTCGCCGCGATAGACGATGATTGTCTCGCTGCTCTCGAAGCGCTCGCTGGTGGACTCCTGGACTTCGTAGCCGGTAGCCTGGGGAATGGGCGTCCAGCGCAGGGCAGGGCCGCCGTCCGGCGACCAACTGGGGGGCAGCAACACGGGCGCGGTGATGGCCAGCGGTAGCGGGCAGATGACTTCGCTGGGCGGCCCGGCGACGCCCTGGTCGAGCGGCACGACGCGGTAGTAGGTGATGCGGCCCGGCGGCGGCGAGAAGCGGTAGACGATCTGCCGCCCGTCGGTTAGCTCAGCCAACAAGGTGGGGCTGGCAAAATCAGGCGCGGCAGACACTTCGAGCCGGTAGGCGGTAGCATTGGGCGATGGGTTCCAGCACAATTCGCATAGTTCAGGCGCGATCCAGCGATAGGTGAGGGCCACAGCGGACGGCTGGGAGACGACCGGAGCCAGATGCAGGTCGAAGAGTACCAGGTCGCGCGCGGATTCCGCACTCCAATCGAGGAGCGCCTGGCGCACGTCGGCAGTGGCCATGTCCGGCAGGTCGGCGGCCAGCGGCGCGGCACCGTTCGAGACAATTACCAGACGATCCAGCCCGAACAGACTGCCGCGTTGCCAGCCAAGCGCAGCGGAGTCCGGGGCGATGCCACCCTCCGGCGACCACGTTCCCTCTGGGACGGCGGGGTGCTCGGCCTCCACCTGTAGCAGAGCGCGGTCGAGCAGGCGAACGCCGGCACAGCCCAGCCAGGCCAGGGCGACAGCGCCGACTGGTTGCTGGCGGTCGAGGCGGCCCGCCGCAAAACAGGCCGGGCCAGCGGGCGCGTCACGCCACAGTGCGCCGTCTCCCAGCCAGGCGACAAGCGGGGCGGGCCAGTCGTCGCCGACCTGTTCCAGCGCCCACAGGCGGTCGGCCAGCGTCTCGGCGAGGATGGCGGCGGCGGGGCCTTCGGCCAGGACGAAGACGAGACGGGCGGCGTCCTGGGTGAGGGCAAACGCCGCCGGCGTGCGCTTGTCGTCCGGCGCGGCGGCCCGTTGATAGGCGGCCCGCCAGCGCCCGTGCAGGCTGTGCCCCTGCTCGAAGGCGCTGGCCTCGCGGCCCAGGAATAGGCGCTGGATGGTGGTCATGCCCGTCATCCCGTCAGTGCGGCGTGGAATTCCCGCTAGTGTAATGCCAGGCGGCGGAATCGGGCAAATGGCGGAGGGGATGGCGTAGCAAGACTTCCGAAGTTTTCAAAACTTCGGAAGTCTGCTCTGACCTCACCCCCAGTCTCGCTGCGCTCGGCTTGCCCCCTCTCCAGCATGGAGAGGGAGCAGCAAGGCGCGTTAGCGCCGAGCGGGGGTGAGGTAAAGTGAAGAGCCATCCCGGACCAACCTTAATGCCTGTCCGCCCCTGAACTCCGCAGCAGACAGGGGAAAAGGCCGCCCGCAGCGAGGCTAGGGGGTGAGATTGATGGCCCGGCGTCAGGTGCTCCAGTCCTCATCCCCATCATAAAGCACGTCGGCGGGCAGGCCGCGCTTGCGCTTGGGCTTGTCGAAGACGGGCGGGCGCACCAGCGCCCCCACCAGCATGCTGACCCCGATCAGGATCAGGATGCCCGGCCAGAACTTACCGGTGGCAAAGAGCACGGCCAGCCCGGCCATCCAGACCATGTTTTGTATCCCTGCCCACAGGCCCTTCTGGGCGACGCTTTCGGGCAGGCCGGCCAGCCCGATCACCACCAGAATCCAGGGCCAGAAGGGGATGCTCCCTACCAGGAAGAGCACGCCCAGGCCGATGAGCAGGATCGCCCCGGAGAAGCCCCTGAATACGCCGAGATCACTGTCCATTGACAGTTCCTTTCACCGCATCGTCCTACGATCTATTGTACGCGCAACGGGGGCAAATGTTGCGGTGAGATACCGGCCTGGGGTGTGTGCAGACCCGCTCGGCGCGGGCGTGCCTCGCCGCCCCTTCTCCGTGTCGGCTATGCGTTACCCACAAATGCCCCCCATCCCCCGGCCCCTTCCCCCGCGCTGCGCGGAGGGAAGGGGAGCAGGCCCGCAGCTTTTCTCCCTTCCCTCCTTGTGGGGGAAGGGTTGGGGATGGGGGGAACGGGCACGGCCCAAGAGGTGGGTCATGTATAAGCCACGTTGGAGAGGGGGCAAGCCGGGCGGAGCGAGGCCAGGGGGTGAGGTCCATGCCCCCGCACCAAGCGGTTCGCTGACAATCTTTGCACGTGCCCGCGGGTGCATTCGGATTTGGGGGCAGGTGCAGAGATCGGTTGCAGACCTCACCCCCCGGCCCCCTCTCCATATACGGAGAGGGGGAGTAAGTATCTGGCTCAGTCCCCTCTCCGCGTGTGGAGAGGGGATTGAGGGGTGAGGTACACCCGCGCCGCGGGCTTCTCAACCGGTCCATCCCAGAGCGCGCAGGGGTCGCAGAGAAAGCCTCAGAGCTTTTCCGACTTTCCCCTCCGCGTCCTCGTCATCTCAGCGGCTCAAGATCACTGCCCCAAAAAGCGAATGCACCCCGTGCCCGCCGGGCGTTTTCGGTTTTCTGCACCCTGCCGTATAATCAGCCCCAGATACCCGTCCGCGTAGGAGTCGCATATGCCTGAGTCGCCGCGCGCGGGCCTGCCCCGCCGACCGCCCGATCTCGACGAGATGCCGGTTGAGGAACTGATCCGGCTGAGTCGTGCGCTCACCCGGCGCATCACCGACCAGGATCGCCAGCGGCTGACGCTGGCCCTGCGCGAGTCCGGCGACGCCCGGCGGCTGTGGGCCAGCGCCCCGGCCATGCTGCAGCAGTTCTTCGCGGGCGAAATTGACCTCGACGACGATCTTGCCCGGCGTTTCGCCAACGCGCCGCTGCTCGCGCATCTGCGGCTGGTGCCGGAGGCGGGCGAGCCATTGCGCCACCAGGCGACGGCGATCTTCGGCAGCAACGACGACGCGGCGACGCTGACCGTTGACGCCACCCTCGACGAGACAGCAGCGCTCACCTTCACTTTCACTCTGTTTGGGGCACTGGCGCTGTGCTTTCATCTCTCGCCGCTGGCGGAACCTGATCGCCAGCAGTGGGTGGAACTGCTGCGGCGCGACAATGGCATCACCGTGCTCTGGACGCGCGAGCGTTGGGAGCAGCCGTACCTGATCCTGGTGACGCGCGAGGGCTTCGGGCGGCTGTATGCGTTCTCGCCGCACAATTTCGAGGCCGCCGCCCGCCTGACTCCTGACATGGTGACGGGGCTGGTAGACTGGCTGGAGGCGCTGTGGTTCCCGGAGCGGCATCTGCCCGGCCCGCAGCCCGCGCCCGACGAGCGGCACGCGCGGCGACGCGCTCCGCCTGCATCGCAGGCCCAGCGGCGCTCGTTGCTGCGCACGGCCATTCCCGACGCGCCGGAAGAGCAATGGACGTCGGATGACGGCGAGCAGGACATCTCCGCTGACGCACTGGATTGGTGAGAGCGCCCGGCGACCTGTATGAAAGTCACAAGCGGGGGAGCTGATCGTTTGTCACGGGTCCCCGAACAACCTGTTGCCAGGGGGGGCAGGGCTACTCGCTGAACGCCTCCCCTCAATCCCCCTTCCAGCCGAGCTAGAGAAGGGACGATCGGGCAAGCGGTTCTCTCCTTCCTGGCTTTGCTAGGGGAAGGGGCGTTCCGGCAATTGCCCAACAACTTGTTCGTGGACGGGTGCATTCGCTTTTTGGGGCAGTGATCTTGAGCCGCTGAGATGACGAGGGCGCGGAGGGGAAAGTCGGAAAAGCTCTGAGGCTTTCTCTGCGACCCCTGCGCGCTCTGTGATGGACCGGTTGAG
>JAGPFT010000298.1 GCA_018056405.1 Anaerolineae bacterium | reverse complement strand
GGTGTGGCAGGACGTAGGGGCGTATTGCGATGCGCCCCGGTTTACCTCACCCCCGCTCGGCGCTGGCGTGCCGTGCTGCCCCCTCTCCACACGCGGAGAGGGGGCCGATCCTCCGCAGGAGCGCTACGCAGCCGCGCCTGGCCCGAAATAGACTTCCGAAGTTTTGGAAACTCCGGAAGTCTGGCGGGGCGTATGCGATGCGCCCCGGTTTACCTCACCCCCGCTCGACGCTGGCGCGCCGTGCTGCCCCCTCTCCACACGCGGAGAGGGGGCCGATCCTCCGCAGGAGCGCTACGCAGCCGCGCCTGGCCCGAAATAGACTTCCGAAGTTTTGAAAACTTCGGAAGTCTCCAGGGCTGGGGCGTATGCGATGCGCCCTTATGAGAGACACCCGCAGACTCGCATGTGAAGTCCCCCTCTCTAGCTCGGCTGGAGAGGGGAACTTAGGGGGTGAGGGCCAACAAGCCCCCTACTGCGCCGTCCAGCCGCCGTCCACGTGCAGCACATGCCCGCTGACCATGCCCGCCGCCGGGGACGCCAGGTAGATGATCGCCGCCGCCACGTCGTTGATCGTCCCCACCTTGCCGATGGGTAGCTTCGCCAGCACGCCCGCCAGATAGTCCGGATCGTCCAGGCGCTCAGCGGTGCCCGGCGTGTAGATGAAAGTCGGTGCGACGGCGTTGACCGTCACCCCGCGCGCCGACCATTCCAACGCCAGCGCCCGCGTGAGCTGGTTGACCCCGCCCTTCGACGCGCAGTAGACGGCGCTGCCCGGCAACCCGACCGCGCCAAGCTGCGAACTCATATTGACGATGCGCCCGTAGCCGCGCGGAAGCATGACCCGCGCCGCCGCCTGGCAACAGAAGAACAATCCCTTGAGGTTGACATCCAGCAGCGCGTCCCAGTCGGCCTCGGTCACGTCAAGCGCGGCGTGCTCCGCGCCCAGCCCCGCGTTGTTGACCATGATGTCCAGCCGCCCGAAATGGGCCACGACCTCGCCCACCACTGCGTTGATCTGGGCGATGTCCGTCACGTCGAGCGCCAGGGGCAGCGCCGTGCCGCCCTCCGCGCGAATCTCCGCCGCGAGCTGTTCGAGCGCGGACGTGGTGCGCGCAGTGAGGGCGACCGTCGCGCCGGCGTTGGCCAGCGCCCTGGCGATGCCCCAGCCGAGGCCCTTGCTCGCCCCGGTGATCAGGGCGATCTGCCCATCGAGTCGGAAACTGGGGTACGCGCTCACTGCGACCACTCCGTCGTCACGCGATCCCAGCGATGCTCGCGCAGCTTCTTGAGCAGGTCAGGGGGCAGCGCCCGCCCATCGCTGGCGGCGATGTTGGCTTCCACATGGCGCACCTTACGCATCCCAGGGATGACTGTGCTCACTGCGGGGTGGGCCAGGCAGAAGCGCAGCGCCAACTCCGGCATGGTCATGCCCGCAGGGATGAGCGGGCGCAGCGCCTCGGCCCGTTCGACGGAAGCGTGCAGATTCTCCGGCACAAAGTAGGTGTTGCGCCAGTCGCCCTCCGGCCAGGTGCTGTCTTTGGTCAGCGTGCCGGTCAGCGTGCCCTCGTCGAAGGGCACGCGGGCGATGACGGCCACATCCTGCTCGACGCACACCTTGAATAGCTGGTCTTCGGGGGCCTGGTCGAAGATGTTGTAGATGACCTGCACGGCGTCCACCAGACCGGTGCGCAGCGACTCCAGCGCGTTCCACGGCTCCCAGCGGTTGACGCTGATGCCCACCGCGTGGATCAGCCCCTGGCGTTTGAGGTCATCCATGGCCCGCTGCCAGCGCGCATCGTGCGCCCAGCAATCTTCCCACACGTGGAACTGCATCAGGTCTACGCTGTCCAGACCCAGGTTCTGCAGAGTCTTCTCGGTGTATTCCTTGATATGATCGGGCGGGAAGCACTCGTCGAGCGTGTAGCCCCGGCGCGACGGCCATTTGGAGTTCTTGGGGGGGATTTTGCTGGCGGTGTAGAGCTTCTTACCGGGGTGGGCGCGCACCAACTGGCCGAGCAGCTTCTCGCTGTGCCCTGACCCATAGGCCCAGGCCGTGTCAAAGAAGTTGCAGCCCAGCGCGACTGACCGCTCCAACGATTCCAGCGATTCCTGATCATCGTGGCCCGTCCAGCCGGCCATGCCCCACATACCATAGCCGATCTCGCTCACCTGCCAGCCGGTGCGCCCAAACCTGCGGTATTGCATAGCAGCCTCCTTAAACAGCGTTCAGCTTTCAGTCCCAAACCCACAGCACGATACTGCCTGAGCTGAGCACAAGGGGCGGGTTTGCAAACTCGCCCCTACAAGCGACTACCGATCATGATCGTCAAAGCGCATCAGGGGCGGACAGGCGTTGAGATCGGCTGATAGTCTGGGGCAGGTCTTCACTTGACCTCACCCCCGCTCGGCGCTGACGCGCCGCGCCTCCCCCTCTCTAGCTCGGCTGGAGAGGGGGATTGAGGGGGAGAGGCGTGGGCATCGCTCCGCAGCGCCTCGCCTGCTACTGCTCTAGCTCCTGCTTCACCGCGACGTAGAGCGACTCGGCGTGCAGCTCGGCCAGCGTGTAGCACGGCCCGCCCAAGTGATTGGCCAGTTCCTGGGCCAGGCCCTGGTCGAAGGCCGAGTGCTCCATGTTGATCGTCACGTTGCGGATGTCCGCCTCTTTGATCTGCTCGGCGATGCGGTGCGCTTCTTCTTGCGGGGGCAACGCGGTCATCGAGACATTGCCCGCGCCGTCGGTCAGCAGGATCATCAGCGGCATCACGTCCGGGTGGGCGATCTTCTGCTGCTGGAAGACTTGCAGCGCCAGGTACAGCCCGGCAGAGAGCGGCGTCTTGCCGCCGACGGGAATATCGGCCAGGGCCTTCTTGGCCAGCGTGACCGAGTTGGTGGGCGGCAGCACAAGCTGCGCGCGATCCTTCTGGAAGACGACCAGCCCCACGCGGTCGCGGCGCTGGTAGGCGTCGGTGAGCAGGGACATGATCGCCCCTTTGGTGGCATTCATGCGCTCGGCGACGGCCATGCTCCAGCTTGCATCCACGACAAAGAGGATCAGGTTGGCCGCCTTGCGCACGCGCACTTTACGCTGCAAATCCTGGGGGTGAATCGAGTAAGCCAGCCGGTTGGCGCGGCGCTCTGACGCGCGCTCGCGCTGGAACGGGGCAGCGGCGCGCAGCGTGGCATCAAAAGCGATGTCGTCCTTGCGGTCGCCGGCGGGGCGCGCCTGAATGTAGCGGCCATCCTTGCGCTCGGTGCGCGTGCGGCTGCGCCGGCCGCGCATCCGGCGCGTCAGGCGGTCGAGCGGCGTATCCAGCCGGCGCGCCCGGAACTCCTGCCCCGGCTCGACCTTCTTGCCGCCGTCCCACCAGTGCGCTTCCAGCGATTGCTGGAATACGTCCTGCGGCCCTGGCTCGGCGGGTGTTTGGGTGATGTCCGACTCAGGCTGACCGGCAGGCTCGGTCAGCCCCTCGCTTTTTTTTCCGCGTCCGGCTGTTGGGGGACATCGGCGCGGGCGTCGGCTGGCTCGTCGGTGAATTCTTCGGCGATCTGTTCCAGCCGGCCCTCAAGCTCACCCTCGTAGAGCGTCGCCTCGCTGAACGGGCCGCGCTTCAGGCGGTGCGGCAGCGCCAGTTCCGCCGCCAGCAAGATGTCGCGCTCGGTGATCTGCAGGCGACCCTCGAACGCCGCATGGGCGCGCGCGGCCTTGAGAATCACCAGGTCGGCGCGGTGCCCGTCCACGCCCAGGCTGGCGGTCAGGTTGGCGATCATGAACAGGTCGCGGCGCGTGTAGCGCACCTGATCCACGATATGGCGGCCTGCCTCGATCTGCGCCGATAGCTCCTCTTCACGCGGCAGCCATTCACGCCGGAAAGCGACCGGGTCGGCGTCAAAGGCGATGTGCCGCTCCAGGATGGCCATACGGTCTTCGACCTGTGGCAGGCCCGCTACATTCACCGACAGGGCGAAGCGATCCAGAAGCTGCGGGCGTAGCTCGCCTTCTTCAGGGTTCATCGTGCCCACCAGGATGAAGCGCGCCGGATGCTGGAAGCTGATCCCCTCGCGCTCAACCACATTGACGCCCATTGCCGCCGAGTCGAGCAGCAAATCCACCACATGATCGTCGAGCAGGTTGACCTCATCCACGTAGAGGATGCCGCGATTGGCGGCGGCCAGCACGCCCGGATCGAAATGGCGCTCGCCCTTTTGAATGGCCTGCTCGATGTCAAGCGTGCCGACAACGCGATCTTCGGTCGCGCTGACCGGCAGATCGATCAGGCGCGTGCGGCGCGTCTTGATGGGCAGCTCTTCACCGCGCGCCACGCGCTCGCGGCACTCGTCGCACAGCCGCGCCGGGTAGTGCGGATCGCACCCGAAGCGGCAGTCGGCCACGACCTCAATTTCCGGCAGCAGGGCGGCCAAGGCACGGGCCGCCGTGGACTTGGCGGTGCCGCGCTCGCCGCGAATCAACACGCCGCCGATGCTGGGGTTGACCGCGTTGAGCAGCAGCGCGCGCTTCATGCGCTCCTGGCCTACGATGGCGGTAAACGGGTAGACGGGTTGTCGGACAGACACTTTGAGAGCCTCATTGGTGTCTTGCTCATCGAGTTTCCAGAGCG
>JAGPFT010000297.1 GCA_018056405.1 Anaerolineae bacterium | reverse complement strand
CCACCGGCGTCTTGACCGCGCAGCGCGTGCACATCGGGCGACCGCAGCGGTTGCAGCGCAGGTGAGTGGCGACGGTGGGGTGCACCGTACAGTAGAGCGTTTCTCCGGCATGGCTCTCGGTCACTTCAAGTTGGTCTGATGCTGTCATAAGATGGGTCGCTTCGAGTCTGTGTCCTGGCTGAGTCAGTTCATGACAGATTCTGGCCTGATTCCGGTTTGTTGCCCACCTGGTTCCTGCCGGGGCGCGACGGCACGCGCGGCTCCAGGCGATCCAGCAGCGAACGGTAGAAATAGTTGCGCTCGCGCAGGCGCACGAACCGGCTGATGCTGTCGCTGGCGGCGATCACCACCTGGTCGGACGCCTCCATACTGGTCAGCAGCTCGCCATCTACGGTCAAGACAACCTCGGCGGCGACGTGTGGCGCGACAACGATGACCTCCACCGTCGCCCCCTGCGAAAGCACCATCGGGCGATCCATGCTCAGGTGCGGCGCAACCGGCACGACCAGGATGTTCTTCAGTTCCGGCGGCAGGATAGGGCCGCCGACGGCCAGCGCATAGGCCGTCGAGCCGGTGGGCGTGGCAATGATCAGGCCGTCGCAGTAGTAGGTGGTCGCCCAGCCGCCGTCAATATATGTCTCCAACTGCACCAGCTTGGCGATGGTGCCGCGACTGATAACTACATCGTTGAGCGCCTCGCTCTCCACAACCGTCACCCCGTCGCGGCGCACCGTGCAGCGGATCATCATCCGCTCCTCGATCCAGAAGCGCCCGTCGAGCAGCGCCTGCAAGCCCTGCGGCCATTCCTCCGGGTTGATCTCAGTCAGGAAGCCGAGATGACCGGTGTTGATGCCCAGCACCGGCACGTTGTGGGGCGCGCAAACACGGGCCGCACGCAGCATCGCGCCATCGCCGCCGATGGCAATCACCAGGTCGGAGCCAGGCACCAGCGCGCGCGCATCGGGGGCCTCCCACGACGCGCGCATCCACGCGGCGACGCCGTGCGCCTCCAGGAAGCGGGTCACTTCGTGCGCCAGGGGCGCAGTAACGGGTCGCAAGGGATGAGCCAGGATGCCAATACGCTGGAAATGCTGCACGGAAGAGCGCTGCCTTTCGCGTGGGCGGACACAGGGGATTGTAATGCCGGATCAGGGTGCCCGTCAAACACACGGGAGCGAGGGGTATATGCAAAGGTTGTCAGTGATAGGGGTGACGCTGGCAGTAGCCTCACCCCCAGCCTCGCTGCGCTTGGCTTGCCCCCTCTCCACCACGTGGAGAGGGGGCCGGGGGGTGAGGCTAAGGCGCACGGCCACGCCGTCTGACAGGTTTTGCACGCACCCGGCATAGACACCCCCTGGGAAGGAAGTGAGCCGGGCGATACAATCACCCCGCTGAGCTTGTTGGAGATCGAGAGGAGAACGTCCGCCATGACCGGCACCTGGAATCAGTTCGGCGAAGAAGACTGGAAAAAGAGACAGGAGCGCTTCATCGCCTGGTGGCAGCGCGAAGGGCTGGTGCTGAACGTGCTGGCCCCGCGTAGCAACACGCCCGCCAGCATCGAGCACCAACAGTCCCCCTTCTTCTACCTGCTTTCGGGCCTGGACACGCTGGCGGACTATCCCGACCAAGCAGCGCTGCAACATGCCTGGCTGGACCCCGTCCAGCGTGCCCGCCGCGCCGAACAATACCTGGACAGCCTCTACTTCGCAGGGGAAGCATTCCCCCACTACGACACCCACCTCGGGCCGGGGAACCTGGCCACCTTCCTGGGAGCCGAGCCGGAGTTCGCGCTCGACACGGTTTGGTACCACCCGTGCATCAACGACCCGGATACACACCCTCCCCTGCGGTTCGATCCTCACAACCCCTGGTTCCTGCGCCAGAAAGCGATCCTGGAAGAGGGAATGCGCGTCAGTCGGGGGCGCTTCCCCGTCACCATCCCCGATCTGGTCGAGGGGCTGGACATTCTCTCTGCTCTGCGTGGCCCGCAGCGCCTCCTCCTCGATCTGATCGAGCGGCCCGATTATGTCCAGCAACGGCTCGCCGAGATCAACCAGGTCTACTTTCAGGTCTTCGAGCAGTTCTACGAAATCGTGCGCGGGGCGTGGGGCGGCAATGTCTTCTCCGCTTTCTGCATCTGGGGGCCTGGCAAGACAGCCAAAGTCCAGTGCGACGCCGCCGCCATGATCTCACCGCGCATGTTCCGCGAATTCGCCGTCCCGGTGCTAAGCGAGCAATGCTCCTGGCTCGACTACTCCATGTATCACCTGGACGGCACGCAGGCTATCCCCCATCTGGACGCCTTGCTGGAGATCGAGGAGTTGGACGCGATTGAATGGACGCCCCAGGTGAGCCTGCCCCAGGGGGGCGATCCCTTGTGGTACGATCTGTACCGGCGCATCCTCAGGGCGGGCAAGAGCGTGCAGGCCATCAGCGTTCAACCCCACGAGGTCATCCCCCTGCTAGAGGCAGTTGGGCCGCAGGGCATGTTCGTAAGCGTCAACGCCAACAGCGAAGCCGAAGCTGAGACGCTGGTCAAAGCGGTGGAAACCTATCGCTGACTCCCGGACGTTTCGGCCAAAGGAAAAGACCAAACACTCGGTTCGCGAAGCGTTTGGTCTTGGGGGAGCAACCGGATGGCTGTGGGGGGGCAGCAGCCATCGCAGTTTGTCCCATCATAGGCGCGGGCTGCCTCGCCTGCCTGACGCACAGCCACCGGGCACCCGCCGCCCGCCTGACGCGCCGCGCTGGAAACAGCCAGAGCAGTGGGAGGCAAGCGCCCACAAGATCACCCGATCACCAGGAGCACAGAGCGCGGAATCGCCCGGCTGAACGGCCCCGCGCCCGATGCGTGCCACAACTTGCTCAGGCGCGTGCTCGCAGGAGCGCGTCGTGCGGGCCAACCCACAGCGCGTGCCTGGCATCCCACCTCCACTCCGGTGCGTTGACAGTCACCGCCTGGCGCGCCCAGCCCGCCGCGATGCGCGCCTGCGTCACGTCCCAGGGCCGCACGCCGCTCAGGGCGTCGGCGGCCTCAACATTGCACGCACCAACGGCTACGGCGCTGGTCAGCGCCGCCTCAACGGGCTGGCCACGCAGCACGCCCGCCAGGAAACCGGCAATCGTCGCGTCGCCGGCACCGGTCGTGCCGACCAGCGGCTCCGGCACAAAGCACGGCGCCCATAGCTCGCGCTCACGCCAGCCCGCGCCCGGCAAGGCCGCGATGCCCCGCGCGCCGATGCGCAAATACAGGCCACGCGCCCCCAGCTTCAGCACAACAATGCCCGCCCCCCACTCCAGCATTTCGGCGGCCACATCCGAGAGCAGCGCGTCGGCAGCCTGGGAAGACGCGGGTAACTCGCGGCACAGCATGACCAGCAGCTCGTCCAGGCTGGGCAGGAAGATGTCCACATAGGGCAGCGTGCGCTTCAGAATGCGCCGCCAGTCCACGCGACCGCTGGGGCCTTGGGGATCGGGCATGGCCATGTCCAGGGAAGTGATCACGCCGGTCTCTCTAGCGCAGCGGAACATCGTCTCCAGTTCTGCACCATCGTCCAGATACATGCGCTCCATCACGGGCGGATAGCCGAAGTGAAACAACCGCACGTCGCGCAGCACGTCGCAGTCCAGGTCGTCTGCGCCGAAGGTATGGTTAGCGCCCGGACAATGCAAGAACGAGCGATCCGCGTCCGGCGGGCTGAGCACAATGCTGTACGAACTGACCTCGCCGGGGACGACGATCATGTTTTGCACCAGGGCAGGGTTCTGGGCGCGAATCAGGTCGAGGATGATGCGCCCAAACGGGTCATCGCCCACCTTGCCCATCAGTCGCGTGTCAATGCCCAGCGTGTGCAGGTTGCGGCCCGTGTTAGACACGGGCCCACCTGTGGAAAGCAGCGCCGCGCCAATCTCGATCAGCGCGCCCGGCGTCAGGCGTGCCTGCACGTTCCCGCCTGGTATGCGCGGGATGATGTCCAGGCAGATGTGCCCGGCAACGACCGCCCCTTCACGACTCATGCGCTTCCCCTCTTTCGGGCCGAACCAAAATCGTGCGCTTGCTCCGACCAAGACCGCGCCAGGATAGGCCCGCTCCCGGCCCGGCACTCCCCGATGATACGGCCAATCGCGCCATCTTCACAAGCCAGATAGGTACCTGGGGGTGTGCGAAATCTGTCAGGTAGTTTGCCGCACCCCAGTTTACCTCACCCCTGCTCGGCGCTGGCGCGCCTTGCCGCCCCCTCTTCAGCATGGAGGGATGGACAAATTAGACAGCGTTGATTCAGTATAACGGTCAGAACTCTCAATCAATGGAAGAAACGAGCGGCTTGAGCGAAGAAATCGGATGCCTGCTGCGCTCTGTAGGGGGGGCGCATTCGCTTTTTGGGGCAGTGATCTTGAGCCGCTGAGATGACGAGGGCGCGGAGGGGAAAGTCGGAAAAGCTCTGAGGCTTTCTCTGCGACCCCTGCGCGCTCTGGGATGGACCGGTTGAGAAGCCCGCGGCGCGGGTTTACCTCACCCCTCAATCCCCTCTCCACACGCGGCGAGGGGACTGAGCCAGATACTTACTCCCCCTCTCCGTATATGGAGAGGGGGCCGGGGGGTGAGGTCTGCAACCGATCTCTGCAC
>JAGPFT010000296.1 GCA_018056405.1 Anaerolineae bacterium | reverse complement strand
GCCGCTCTCCAGGGCCAGGCTGCGCGTCGCCGGATCGGTGTAGAAGCGAAACTCCACCGTATCCACTGACTGGTCGGTGGCCTCGGCGTAGAACACAGGCCCCCAGGCGTAGTCTGGATTGCGTCGCAGGATGATCCGGTCGCCGGGCACAACTTCCTCCAGCCGGTAGGGGCCGGTACCCACCTGGTGCCACTGGTAGGTGTTCTTGGAGTACTCGCGCAGCGCCGTTGGGCTGGCTATGCCCAGGTAGACCTGACTCAGCCCGTCGAGCAGCGGCGCGTAGGGTTCGGACAGGCGCAGCGTGATTGTATAGTCGTCTACCACCGTGTAACCCGTGTATGGGCCGAGCAGCGCCAGCGCCTTGCCTGACGCCAGGTCCGGGTCGGTGATGCGATCCAGGTTGGCGGCGACCGCCTGGGCGTTGAAGGGTGTACCATCGTGGAAGGTCACGTCCCGGCGCAGCATGAACGTCCAGCTCAGACCATCCGGGGCCATCTCCCACCGCTCGGCCAGGCCCGGAACAAAGTCCATTGTCTGCGGGTGGCGGTAGATCAGCGTATCGTAGACCGAGTAGAAGGGGATGCCTAGCTCGCTAGAGATGTGAATGTGCGGGTCAAGCCCGGACGGGTTGAGCGTCAATCCGTAGACGATGCGGTTGCCATCGTCCTCGTCGTCCAGGCCCGCGCGCAGCGCCAGCAGCGCCACCACCGCGCCAGCCAGACACACCATGACGATCAGCACGCCGAGGACGCCAAGACTCACCGGCAGTCGCCGGCGCGTAGAAGCAGGGGTTAGCACGTCAGCACCCTCACTCAACCCGGTTCAGCACAGAGACAGAACAGCACCGCAGAGGCATGGAACACGCAGAGAAAAACGGGAAAGGCAGACTTCCGAAGTCTCCGAAGACTTCGGAAGTCTTGTTCTTTCTGCGTCTCTGCGGTTCAGGAATTTCGCTCCCTCGTGAAACGCACTCCCAGCAAGACGTTGGACGCTCTTCTGGGGCTGCGGTAGAATCGCCGCGCGCACAAACGCCGCGAGTGTACCACCGGCCTGGGCCGCGATCCAAATCGAGGAGCGCAATCGTGTCGTTTGAGCCTGTCCTGCTGGCTCCCGAACCTGAAATCGAGGAAATCTACCCTTACCGGCGCGTGTGGCGCACCGCGTGGCTGGAAGTGCTGGTGCTGTCCGGAGTGGCCCTCGCCCTGTATGTGCTCACCTCCCTCCTCGGAGTCCTGCCCGCTGACCTGCGCGACCCGCTGTTCCGCGCGGGCATGGCGCTGCTGCCACTGGCGCTGTGGCTGGTCTTCTCCTACGGCGGCGAGCGTCGCGCGCTGCGTCCGCGCCCCAACTTGCTGCGCGTGCTCGTCCTGGGCGCGCTGGTCGCCAACGCCGTCGCCGTGCCGCTGGAGGAGCATGTCTTTCTGGCGGAGCGCTGGCTGCCCGGCGCGGGATTCGGCGGGCGCTTGCTCGGCTACACAACGACCACTGGCTTCACCGCCGAGTTTCTCAAGTATCTCGTGCTGCGCTACACGGTCTGGCCGCGCCACATCACGCAGCGGCTTGACGGCATCGCCTATAGCCTGGCGGTTTCAGTCGGCTACGCCACCGTGCTCAACCTGCGCTTCGCCCTGTTCACCGACGCCACTCTGCTGGCAACCGCGCTGCGCGTGACCAGCATCACCCTGCCCCATCTGGCAGTGGGAGCAGTCGTCGGATTCTTCCTGGCCGAGCTATGGATCGGGCGCACGGCCATCTTCTGGCTGCCGGCCGGCCTGGGAATCGCGGCCCTCATCAGCGGCGCGCACTACGCCTTTCGGGCCATCGTCATCACCGGCAGCCCCAGCATCGTCAGCACGGGCAGCTCGCCCCTGCTCGGTCTGCTGCTGGCCTTTGGCTTGGTCGCCGTCGTGTTCGCCATCTTCGCCTTCCTCATCGCCAGCGCCGACGCGCGCGCTCAGGCGCTCACCAGTCCCAGGCGACCGCTATGACCAGCCTCATCCCCTCCGACGATGCCCCCAGCCTGAGCTTCGTCCAGCGCTGGAACACATACCTGGTTCTGCTCATGGCGGTGGGAATGCTGCTGCTGGGCATCACCCTGCGCGACTCGGCCCTCAGCGCCACCCAGACCTTTGAAGACCTGGAGGCAGGCGTCCGCGCGCAGTTGCCCGGCGGGTGGCTGCTTGAGACAGGCGGTGAGGATTTCGTCGTGCGCGCCCAGGACCCGGATGCGCTGCCCTTCAAGACCATGCTCCAGATCGCGGTGCTGCCCATCGGCCCGGACGCCACGCCCAATACTGTGCTCGATCTGCTGACCATGCAGCGCGCGCCGCGCTTCTCAACCTACAAAGAGATCGCGCGCAGCGACGAGACTCTGCGCGGCGACCCGGCCAAGCGCATGAGCTACGCCTACACACAGGACGAGCGCAACCCCTTCCAGGCCAGCGTGCCGCTTGTCGTCGAAGGCGTAGACGTGGTGGTGCTGCGGCGCGGACAGGCGGTGATCATCACCTACCGCGAGGAGCGCACAGCCTTCGACGCCAACCTCTACCGGTTCGAAGACCTGTTGCAGACTGTGGAGATCTTCTGATGCCGCGCCGCTTCACCTGGCTTGCCCTTGCGCTCAGCCTGATCGCCGTCGTGCTGGCCGAGACCCTGGCCCCCTCGCTCAACACGCCCGCCGTCGCCCAGGACGGTGAAGACGAGGAGGTAGCACCCCCACCCCTTGTCGAATTGAACGAGGACATCATCAAGCGAGCGACCGTCTTCATCATGCAGACCTACCAGAGTCGCGGCCAGCCGGTTATCTCCTGCATCGGATCGGGGACGCTGATCAGCGCCGACGGCCTGATCCTGACCAACGCCCACATCGCCCTGCCCAGCGAGACCTGCCGCTCCGACATCATTACCATCGCCATCACCGTGCGCCTGGACGAGCCGCCCATTCCCACCTACACCGCCGAGATCGTGGACGCCAGCCGCGGCCTGGACCTCGCCGTGCTGCGCATTACCGGCTACCTGGACGGGCGCATCATCGAGCCGGGGACGCTCACCCTGCCCTTTGTCGAGCTAGGCGACTCGCTGCAAGTTGCGCTCGATGAGACGATCACCGTCGTTGGCTACCCGGACTTCGGCGACGCGCCTGTGGAAGTCACGCGCGGCACGATCAGCGGCTTCACCGCCGAGGCCCGCGCCGGCGACCGCGCCTGGATTCGCACGCGCGCCACCATCCCCGGCACCATGAGCGGCGGCGGAGCCTATAACCGCGACGGCAAGCTCATCGGCATCCCGACCATCGCCCCGGCGCGGGTCGGCGGCACAACCGTAGACTGCCGCATCATCCAGGACTCCAACGCCGACGGGCGCGCCGACGCCAGCGATCAGTGCGTGCCCGTCGGCGGGTTCATCAGCGCGCTGCGCCCGTCACGGCTGGCGCGCGGCCTGGTGCGCGCGGCCACGCTCGGCATCCGCCAGGGTGACGAGTACCCGCGCCCGCCAGTCACGCTACCAACGGAATCCCCGCGCTTTAGCCGGCTCTTCTTCACCACGCGCATCAACGAGGCCGGCGTGGCGACCAATGTCGTCACCGGCGTCCCCACCGGCACCACCAGCCTCTACCTGGTGTTCGACTACGACAACATGGTGGATGGAATGGTCTACGAGCTGCGCGTGTCAGTGGACGACGTGCCCAACGCCACCTACAGCCTGCCCCCCACCACCTGGAGCGGCGGCAGGCGCGGCACGTGGTACATTGGCAGTTCCGGCACTCCCTGGGAAAATGGCCTCTACAACTTCCGTCTCTTCATCGAAGGTCGTGAGATAGCCAGCCAGAGCCTGATCATCGGCGGCGGCCCGCGCGAAACTCCGCAGTTCACCGATGTAGTCTTCGGCTTTCTGAACCCCGACGGCAACCTGGTCGGCACCGGCTACCTGCTGCCGGAAGGCAGCGCCATCCAGGCTCGCTTCAACTATCGCAACATGACGCCGGACATCTCGTGGAGCTACATCTGGTACTTCGAGCAAGCCGAGATTCTGCGCGACACCCAAGCCTGGGAAGGCGAGGCGCAGGGCGTGTGGATCATGCCCGCTGCCGGCGAATTCATCCCTGGCCAATACCGGTTGGAGCTATACATCGAAAATGCGCTCAGCGCGACCGCCGATTTCGTCGTCGCGGGCGGCGCTCAGGCGACTGGCACCCTCATCTTCAGCGACTTCCGCTTCACCAACGAGCAGATCAGCGGCGTACCCACCGGCTCTATCCGCAGCGAGTTCCCCGCTGGAACTGCACAGCTCTACGCCTTCTTCAACTGGCGTCTGCTCGCGCCCGGCACCCCCTGGACTCGCCGCTGGCTGGTGGACGGTGACGTGCTGTTCGAGGTCACAGAGCCGTGGAACGCCCCATCCGAGGGCGAGGATTTCTATCTCGGCCTGGACAGCCTAGCTGCCTTGCCCGACGGCACCTATGGCGTGGAAATCCTGATCAGCAACATCTCAGTGGGCACCATCACCGCCAAAGTGGGCCTGGGCCAGCTTCCGGTCGACGTTTTCGCCAGCGCCGCCGGCGTGCAGATAAGTGGGCGCATCACCGACGCCGAGACCGGACAGGGCGTTCCAGGGGCGATGTTCCTCGTG
>JAGPFT010000295.1 GCA_018056405.1 Anaerolineae bacterium | reverse complement strand
CTCCAGGCCCCTCCCTCCTTGTGGGGGAGGGGTTCGGGGTGGGGGGAACAACTTCTCAAACGGTCTCTTATGACGGCATACCAAGACCCGACCCGCACTGATGGCTGATCGCTGAAAGCTGAAAGCTGGAGCAGCCGCCAGCCATCAGCAAGAACGGCGGCTGGAGTTGCGTGCGAAGAGTGTCAGCGACTTACCTGACGCAGGGGGTCATCTCAATTCCCAACCTCGCCGCGCCTGGCAGAAGTAGAAGGAGTAGCACAATGAACCACAAACACGCCATTGCTATAACGAGTCTCTTGGGGGCGCTGGCCCTGCTGCTGACGCCCGCGCTGGCCCAGGAGGGCACCCCCACGCCCGATCCGCTGGGCGGAGCGACGGGGTTCGCCCGCGCCGACGAACGGGCCGCCGTCACGCTGATGCTCGACTGGACGCCGAACACCAATCACACTGGCTTCTATGTGGCTCAGGCGCTCGGCTACTACGACGAGGCCAATCTCGACGTGACCCTCCAGGAGCCGACCGATCTGCTGGTCGAGGCGGTGGTGACTAGCGGCGCGGCGCAGTTCGGCGTCGGCTACCAGGAGTTCTTCACCTACGCCCTGGCCGACGAGATGCCGCTACGGTCAGTGGCAGCGATCATCCAGCACAACACGTCAGGCTTCGTCACCCTGCACGAGCAAGACCCGATCAGCCGCCCCGCCGATCTGAGCGGGCTGCGCTACGGTGGCTTCGGCCAGCCCGACCTGGAGACGGCGATCATCAATACGCTGCTGACCTGCGATGGGGCGCAGCCGGACTCCTTCGAATACCTGGACGTGGGCTATGCCGACGCCTTCGAGCTGATGGCCCGCGAGCGCATTGACTTCGCTTGGATGTACTACGCCTGGACGGGCATCGAGGGCGAATTGCGCGGACTCGACCTGGACACGGTGATGTTGATGGACTACCTGGACTGCATCCCCGACTACTACACGCCAATCCTGATCACCAGCCAGGCGATGATCGAGGAGCAGCCGGATGTGGTCGCCGCCTTCGTCCAGGCAACGGCGCGCGGCTTCGCCTATGCCATCAGCAGTCCGGCGGAGGCAGCGGACATCCTCATCGCGGCAGCGCCGGAAGTGGACGCTGACCTGATCCGCGCCAGCGCCGAATGGCTCGCGCCACAGTACCAGGCTGACGCGCCGCGCTGGGGGCAGCAGTCGCGCGAGGTATGGCAGGGCTTCAGCGACTTCCTGGTGCAGCACGGCATCCTGGCCGAGAGCATTGATGCGGACGCGGCCTTCACCAACGAATTCCTGCCGGGCGAGGTGAGCAAGTGAGCACAGCGGCGGGGACTCCCTGCCTGGAAGTGCGCGCGATCAGCAAGACCTTCCGCGACGGCGGGCAGGCCGTGCACGCCCTGCAGGAGGTGAGCTTCGCCGCCTGGCCGGGCGAGTTCATCACCATCATCGGGCCAAGCGGCAGCGGCAAGAGCACGCTGTTCAACGTGATCACTGGCCTGACCGAGCCGGACACGGGTGAGATCGTTCTGGAGTGCGGTGTCGTTCACGACCGCGCCGGGCGCGTCGGCTACATGCCCCAACGCGACCTGCTGCTGCCCTGGCGCACCGTGCTCAACAACGTCATCCTCGGCCCGGAATTGGACGGACGTTCACGGCGCGAAGCGCGCCGTCGCGCCCGCGAGTTGCTGCCGCTTTTCGGCCTGGACGGGTTCGCGGATGCCTTCCCGGAGACGCTCTCCGGCGGGATGCGCCAGCGGGCGGCCCTGCTGCGCACCTTCCTGACCGACCGCGAGGTGCTGCTGCTCGACGAGCCGTTCGGCGCGCTGGATGCGCTGACCCGGCGCGAGTTGCAGCGCTGGCTGCTGGGCGTGTGGGAACGCTTCCGCAAGACGATTCTGTTCATCACTCACGACGTAGAGGAGGCGGTCTACCTGGCCGACCGCGTGCTTGTCTTCAGCGCCCGACCGGGGCGCATCGTCAAGGAGCTGCGCGTGGACCTGCCGCGCCCGCGCCAGGCGATTTCGCTGCTCTCGGAAGACCTGCGCCGCCTGGAAGCGGAGTTGATGGCCGCATTGGAAGCGGCCAACAGCAACGCCCGGTAGGGGTGTTGCTCTGCTGCGCCCGCTAGGGGGTACTGCGCTACGCCTCCGCCCGACTTCCGAAGTTTTGGAAACTTCGGAAGTCGGGCGTTCGAGCGCCTGCACGTGTAGGGGCGGGTTTGCAAACCCGCCCCTACAAACGGTTCAGGGGCGGACAGCAGTGTGAGAAGCATTGAGATGGTGACCGATCAATCTCACCCCCAGCCTCGCTGCGCTCGGCTTGCCCCCCTCTCCACATCGTAGAGAGGGGGCGGCGAGACGCGCCAGCGCCGAGCGGGGGTGAGGTCAAGTGAAGACCTGCCCCAGACTATAAGAGACCATTTGAGAAGTCCTGATGTGCGGGTTTACCTCACCCCTAAATCCCCTCTCCACACGCGGAGAGGGGACTTAACCAGACGCTTACTCCCCCTCTCCATGTATGGAGAGGGGGCCGGGGGGTGAGGTTTTCAGACGGCCTAGTGCAGCAGATAGTCCAGCACGCGGTCAGGCAAGCTGGTGATCGCCTCACGTTGGAGCCGGTAGGTAATGGTACGGTTGTCCTGAGCTTCTTCGAGGATCAGGCCCGCCTCTTTAAGCTGAGCCAGGTGACGCGACACGGCGGACGCCGACAGGTTCAGCTTCTCGGCGATACGCTTGCCGTTCATCCGGCTCTCGTGCCGCGCGATCAGGCGCAGGATGTCCAGACGCGAGTTGTCGCCCAACGCTTTGAGGACGCCCAGTGCGCGCGCCTTGCTCTCCTCGATCTGCGCCGCGCGCGGACCGGTGCGCTCGCTATCGAAGAGAATGGTCACATTGCCGTAGCCGTAGAACATGAGCACCGGCGTCCCGGTGCGGTAGAGGGGGATAAAGACGACATCGCGCACCGGGTAATTGGGCGGCAGCGCGGGCAGTGGCTCGCTGCGCCCGGTGACATACTCGTAGAGCGCCATCCCCCCCTGGCAATTCAACACGGCGCGCTTGTCGTCGAGGCCGTGCTCCCAGTGCGGGCGCAGCAGCGGCGGCTGCGTGTGGAAAAACTCGTCCCAGTAGCGCTGCCACAGATCGGTCAGCCGCCGCTGGAAAGCGGGCACATCGGCCAGAATTTCCCTCATAGGCACTTCTCGGCACATGCAGCCCGGCTCGAACTGCGTCGCTTCCAGCAACGCTTCCAGCGCCTCCGCATTACCGCCGGTGGCGGCAATGGCCTCCACAGGGATCATGCGCCCGACCAGATAGAACAGGAAACGGTCGGGCGTCATGGCGCGCACGTAACGAATGAAGCCGGGGACATCCTGGTGATCGGGGCAGTCTACCGCCAGCTCGAGAAAGAGAAATCCGTTCCAGTACGGCCCATACACCGCTTCCAGTTCCTGCAGCAGTTCCGGCGAGAGCGCCGCGCGCGTCTGGGCGCGCCATTCCGGCTGCGCATCGGGCGCGAGCAGAACATGAAGACTGATCAGCATCTCGAAGACCGGTGAGGTCTCGAAGCGGATCAGGCCGGTGAGCGGGTCAGTGGATTCAATGACTTCGAGAGGCATAGACGGGCACCTTTTTTCGAGCAGGCCAGCGCCGGCCGCGGCGTGACCGTTTGTGAATGATGGTATGGGGGTTGAGGGGGGCTGTCAACAGGTGCTCGCCCCCACCCAACCCGCGCCAGCGGCGCTACTCTGCTGCGCCTCCGTAGGGGCGTATTGCAATACGCCCCTACGAAACCTTTGCACACATCCCCGCTCCTCCCAGTGGTGCTTCAAGCCGCGCACAGATAGCGTGCGGCGAGATGCGCCAGCAGCGCCTGCAAGTCCGCCGCGCGATCCGGCAGGAAGATGACCTCCTGCGCGCCGAAGCGCCGCGCACGCTGCAGCGTGCCGGGCGGCATGTTCCGGCTGACGACGACAATCAGGCGGCCGGCGGCGCGCGGCGCCAGGTGCGGCAGCAGGGCGATGGGCATCGGACGCCACTGGTCTACGCCGACGGCAATCAGGTCAAAGTCGTAGTAATCCAGCGCGCGCAAAGCGCCGTCATGATCTTCAACCCCTGTCACAGATACCGCGTCGTCGAACAACAGGCTGACCATATCCATGAGAAGGCTGGCCGGGCCGTTGGTGCGATCAATGACCAACACCTGAGACGGGCACGCAATAGGTGGGGGAGGAGCAAGCCGGTAGGAGAGGGATGGGAGGGGACTCTGGGCGCGCATCGGCCACTCCGTTGCCAGTTGCATGATTGCACGATTGCGCAATTACATGAATAATGTATCATGCGACACGCCCGTTGTCAAGTGCCCTGTCCCCCCGGGGTGCGTGCAAAACCTGTCAGGCACCATGGTCGCGCTCCTTAGCCTCACCCCCGCTCGGCGCTGGCGCGCCTCGCCTCCCCCTCTCTGTCAACGGAGAGGGGGAAGAGCCGAGCGTAGCGAGGCCAGGGGGTGAGGTTGACCGGTCGCCCTCTCAATGCTTCTCACGCTGCTGTCTGCCCCTGAACTCCTTGTGAGGGAGGGGTTCGGGTGGGGGGAAGCAACTTCTCAAACGCCCCCTTAGTCTCACCCCCGCTCGGCGCTGGCGCGCCTCGCCTCCCCCTCT
>JAGPFT010000294.1 GCA_018056405.1 Anaerolineae bacterium | reverse complement strand
GATGGACCGGTTGAGAAGCCCGCTGCGCGGGTTTACCTCACCCCTCAATCCCCTCTCCACACGCGGAGAGGGGACTGAGCCAGATACTTACTCCCCCTCTCCGTATATGGAGAGGGGGCCGGGGGGGGAGGTCTGCAACCGATCTCTGCACCTGCCCCCAAATCCGAATGCACCCGCCAGAACCAGCAGCGCCGCGTCCCGACCGGGCACGCGGCGCTATCTCGGCTGCGCGATCTGCCGGGTTGCTCACTGCCCGGCGCGCCGATCATTGCGTCAGGATGTAGGCGATGATGTCAGCAAGCTGAGCCTCGTCATACTGCTCGCCATAGGTCTTGGGCATGATGTCGCCAAAGCCCTCGACGACGTAGGCGCTCGGCCTCACAATCGCCTCGTGCAGATACTCCTCCGCCGACATGCCCTCCACGCGCGTCGCCGCCCGCTCGCCCATGCCAGGGAAGGCCGGGCCTGTGCCGTCCGTCGCACCGTGACAGACTTCGCACTGGACAAACAACTCCTTACCCTGGGCTGCGCGCTGCATCGTGTCAACTTCCTCTCCGCCTGCCTCTTCGGTGCTGGTCTCGGTTGCAGCAGCCTCGCTCGCCGGAGCAAGCGCCGCCCGCAGCGCGCCAACCAGCGCCGGCTCCTCGCCTTTGGGCAGGGTGGGGATGGGCGTCAGGTCTTTCGCCAGATCGCCTCCGCCACAGGCCGCCAACACTATCGCCAGCAACAGCAGCGGTGCCGTCATCCAGGTTCGCTTGAACACTACTGACCTCCGTTTCATATACCGGTCTCAGGCCCCCTCACTCTGCGTGTGCGCTCACTCGCCCAGGCTGCGCACGTAGTTCACGATGTCCCAGGTCTCGCCGGGACTCAAGTTCTCAGCCAGGCCGGGCATACGGTTTTTGCCCAGGCGGATCACCCGGAACAGGTCTTGATCAGAGAGTATTGCCGCGCGCGTGGGGAGTGACTGCGGAATCTCCGGGAAGTACCTGCCCACCTCGGCACCCACTTTGTCGCCCTGCATCCCATGACACATGGCGCAGTTCGTGCCATAGAGCATCTGGCCGCGCTGGAGCGATACGTCGGTCGCGGGCAGCGGCGCGGTGGCCGGCTCGCCAGCGATGAACACCGGCCCCTGCACCGGCACGGCGTCCGCCGGAACAGCCAGGCGCGGCCCTTCCTGCGCGCCAACCACCACCGTATCATCCATCTTGTTGATCCAGGGAATCTGCACAAGGTCATAGCTGAGCAGCAGCGGGATGAGCAGAATGATCAGCCCTCCAGCCGCAACCGCGCCCCAGAACAGCAAGTGGCGGAAGCCCTGCGGCTTGAAGGCCGCCGCGTCCTCGCGTTTGATCACGCGGGCATGATGCGTCTCGAAGACAGCCGCCACTTGCTCGGCCACGGCCAGCGGCGCGCACACTTCCAGGCCGATGTAGCCGTCGGTGATGCGCTCGTCGTACATGCGCCGCGTCAGGATCGGAAAGCGGTTTTGCAGCAGGAAGCTGACGAACGCCCCCAGCATCGAGAACAGCGCGATCATCTCAAAATAGATGATCGCCGTCGGCGGGACCGGGCGCAACCCTTGCCCGCCCACTTCGATGGGGTAGAGGTGGGGCGTCACGTAGGTCAGAAAGAACGCCACCAGCGCGCCCAGTGCTGCGCCGCCCAGCACAAACGGCAGGAACCAGAGACGCACCGGCTTGCGCGCGAAGAGACGGGCCGGATAGGGCACGTGCGACATCACCGTCATCTGCTCGTCCTGAACGCCGAGCGCGCGCACTTCGTCAATAACATCGGCGGTCGTCTCTACGTTGTCAAACAAGCCCAGCAGCAAGAAGTCGGCCATGCTCCCCTCCTAGTGGACTTCCGTCCGCGTGGGCACCACAGCCCGACCAACGCGGCGAGTTTCCTGCAGCGCCTGACCTTCGTACACTTCCCACACCGGGATGATCGGCACAAAACGGGTGAAAACCATGTACAGCAGGCCCAGGAAGGCCAGCGTGCCCACCGTGACCGTCACTTCCGGCCAGTGCGGCGTGTAGTTGACCCAGTTGAAAGACAGCTCGTTGCGTGACAGCGAGCCAGCCACGATCAGCACACGCTCGATGTACATGCCAATCTGGATCAGGATGCCGATGACCAGCATCGCCGGCAGCGACGTGCGCACGCGGCGCGACCACAGCGTGCCCAGCGGCACCACGATGTTGCAGAACAACATCAGGTAGAACATGGGGGCCAGCGGGCCGGTGAGCATGGCCTGGATCGCCTTCTCCATCGGCAGGTTGCCGTACCAGTTGGTGATCCACTCGGCGAAATAGAAGTAAATCCACGCCAGGGTGAGGATGAACAGGAAGATGCCCATCGCGTTGAAGTGCTCTTCGCGCATGAAATAGCCGAAGCGCATCGTCTTGCGGATGATGATCATGGCCAGGATCACCGCCGCCACGCCTGAGTACAGCGCACCGACGACGAAGAACGGGCCGAAGATGGCGCTGTGCCAGCCGGGTTGGATAGCCATCGAGAGGTTCCAGGACACGCCCGTGTGCACCGAGAACATCACCGGGATGATCACGAAGCTGAGGATGTTGCTGACCACCTCCAGGCGGTGCCATTCGCCCTCCGTCCCCCGCCACCCCAGTGACAGCGCACCGTACACCTTGCGCCGCCAGCCCGTCGTATGATCGCGGGCCATCGCCAGGTCTGGGATGAGCGCGACGAACATGAACAGCGTGCTGCCGATCAGGTAGGTGGTGATGGCCATCATGTCCCAGAAGAGGGCCGAGCGGAAGTTGGGCCACAGCTCACGCTGGTTGGGGATGGGTATCATGTAGAACAGCTTCCAGATGCGCCCAACATGGATGATCGGGAACAGCCCGGCGCAGGCCAGGCCGAACAGCGTGATCGTCTCGGCAACGCGGGCGATGGGCCGCCGGAAGTCCATGCGCATCAGGCGCAGCGCCGCCGAGATGAACGTCCCGGCGTAACCGATGCCGATAAAGTAGATCAGGTTGGCGATGTACGGCCCCCACATCACCGAACGATTCAGGCCGGTGATGCCCAGGCCGCTGAAGATTTGGATCGCCCAGACAATGAAGAAAGCCACCGTCAGCACGCCCAGCCCGGCCACCGCCATCCAGAAGCGCGGCCCGGTCTGGTGCATCGTCGCCAATGTCAGTTGGTTCAGTTCGGCGGGCGGACGCGCGTCGAGCAGCAGGTGCTCCTCGCGCCCATGCTCGACCTGTTGGGCCAGGCGCTCGTCATCGGGCACCGGTTTCTCCCAATAGGGACCAGCGGTGGCTCTACGCTCCAACATGCGTCTCCCCCCCTTTCAGATAGTAGACCGCCGGCTCTGTGCCCAGGTTCTCCAGCAGCTTGAACTGGCGCTCGCTGGGGACCATCCGCGCGACACGGCTGGCCTCGTCCCACTTGTCGCCGAAGATCAGCGCATCCGTCGGGCACGCCTGCGCGCACGCCGGGACGATCTCGCCGTCTTCGAGCGGACGGCCCTCGATCTTGGCCTGTTCGCGCCCCCGGCGAATGCGCTGGATGCAGAACGTGCATTTTTCCATGACGCCGGGGCTGCGCACGGTTACGTCGGGGTTAAGCTGCTGCTCCAGCGGCGCGTCGAAGCGCGGTGCCCAGAAGTTGAAGAGGCGCACCCGGTAGGGGCAGTTGTTGCCGCAGTAGCGCGTGCCGACGCAGCGGTTATAGACCTGGATGTTGATGTTCTCTTCGGTGCTGTGGTACGAGGCGTAGACCGGGCAGACCGGCTCGCACGGGGCGTTGCCGCACTGCTGGCAGAACACCGGCAGGAAGCGCGCCTTCACATTCGGGTATTCGCCTTCCCAGTAGCGTTCGATGCGTATCCAGTGGTTGGCCCGGCCCCGGATCACTTCGTCCTCGCTGGAAACGGGGACGTTGTTCTCCGCATGGCAGGCGACGACACACGCCTGGCAGCCTGTGCACTTATCCACGTCCACGATCATCGTCCATTTGTGTCCGTTGTTGTGCTCTTCGGCCATTCACGCCACTCCTCTATCGCTCGCGGAGTCCACTCTCAGCACGGGTCGTGCGTTAGAACGGAACATGGATGTCCTCGCCCGGATCAATCGTGCTCTCCAACCTGGCGAGGGCCTGCTTCTTGTCCAGCTTGATGACACGCACGCGGGCCGACGACCAGGCCAGGTTCGCGCCCCCGTCGTCCAGCGTCACGCCCACCAGGTGCAGCGCGTGGCTGCCGCGCTCGCGCGCGTAGCGCCCCAGGTCGCTGTGCCCCTGCCCCAACGGGATGGCTACTGTGTCGGGACGGATGGCCGGGAAGACGTAGACCGGGGCTTCTACCGCGCCGTGCGGCGACTCGACGCGCACCACATCGCCGTGATCCACGCCGAGCGCCTGGGCCGTCGCCGGATTGATCTCCACCCATGTCTGCCAGGCGACCGTCGTCAGCGGGTCGGGCGCGCCTTGCAGCCAGGGCAGGCTTGCCCCGCGCCCATCGCCTAGCAGCACCGAGGGATAGAGGTGCAGGTAGTAGGGATACTGCGCCTCCTCCCCATCAAAGGCCGCCGCAGCCGCCTCAATCGGCCCCTGGGCGACAAGCTCCGGAGCGGCGCTCTCCGGCGCAGCCTCCGGCCACCAGCCGCCATGCTGCTGGAAGCGCGCCCAG
>JAGPFT010000293.1 GCA_018056405.1 Anaerolineae bacterium | reverse complement strand
TGTCGTCGCTCAAGTTCGCCCATCTGGTGATGGAGAAGACGGGGGCGCAGGTCTACAACTTCTACATTGACATGCGCCCGATCCATAAGGGCTACGAAGAGTTCTATCACCGCATCATGGACGAAGGAGCGCACTTCATTCGCGGCAAAGTGTCTGAGATCAGCGAGGTGGCGTGCAGCCCGGAAGAAGAGGGCAAGCTGGTCGTGGTCTGCGAAGACACACTGGTCGGCCATCAGCGCCGCGTGCCGGTGGATATGGTCATCCTGGCGGCAGGGCTGGAGCCGCGCGCTGACGCCCAGGAAGTCGGCTACATGTTCGGCGTGGGCTGCGGCGACACGGGCTTCTTCATCGAGCGGCACCCCAAGCTCGACCCGGTGGCTACCGTGACCGAAGGCGTGTTCATCGCCGGCGCGTGCCAGGGGGCTAAGGACATTCCAGACAGTGTGGCGCAGGGGGCTGCGGCTGCGGCGCGTGTGCTGGGCACGATCAGCCGGCGCGAGGTGTCGCTGGAGCCGATCCGCGCCTCGATTGACGAGGAACACTGCTCCGGCTGCCGTATCTGCAACACCATGTGCCCCTACCACGCCATTGACTTCATTGAGGACAAGGGCGTGTCGCGGGTGAACCCGGCGCTGTGCAAGGGCTGCGGCACGTGTGTGGCTGCGTGCCCCAGCCAGGTGATCAGCGGGGCGCACTTCACCTTCGACCAGTTGATAGCCGAGATTGATGGCATCCTGGTTGACGTGCTGTCCGACCAGCCCATCGTCGAAGCAGTCTGATGAGGAGCATGGTGCGATGAGTGATAACGGAACATTTACGCCTGTCATCGTGGGCTTCCTGTGCAACTGGTGCTCCTATCGTGCGGCTGACCTGGCCGGAACGTCACGGATGGGTTATCCAGCGACACTGCGCGACATCCGGATCATGTGCACAGGCCGTCTGGACCCCACCTTTGTGCTGCGCGCGCTGCAGAAGGGGGCCGATGGCGTGCTGATCATGGGCTGCCACCCTGGGCAGTGCCACTACCAGGAGGGCAACTACAAGGCCATACGTCGCTTCGCGCTGCTGCGGCGCACGCTGCGCCAACTGGGTATCGCCGACGAGCGCGTACAGCTTCACTGGGCCTCTGCCGCCGAAGGCGTGCAGTTCGCCCAGACGGTGGCGCGCATGACTGAGCAGATCAGGCAACTTGGCCCGCTCGACTGGGCGCACAACTGGCCGAACGAAGACCCCTATGCTGTGGAGGAGGCCGTCCATGAGTAACCAGAAACCGAAGCTGGCGCTGTACTGGGCCTCGTCCTGCGGCGGCTGCGAGATCGCGGTGCTGGGGCTGCACGAGAAGATTCTCGACGTGGCGGAAGCGTTTGACATCGTTTTCTGGCCATGTGTGATGGACTTCAAGTACGCCGATGTCGAGGCGATGGAAGACGGCGAGATTGACGTGTGCCTGTTCAACGGCGCTATTCGCAACGACGAGAACGCGCACATGGCCCACCTGCTGCGCCAGAAGTCGAAGGTGCTGGTCGCTTTCGGCGCGTGTTCCTATGGGGGGTCTATGCCGGGCCTGGCCAACTTCACCGACCGCGAGTCTATGTTCCAGTGGATCTACTTCGACTCGCCCAGCACGGTCAACCCGGACGGCGTTGTGCCGCAGAAACGCACTGATGTGCCGGAAGGCGAGCTGAAGCTGCCCGGCTTCTGGAACACGGTCAAGACGCTGGCGCAGGTCGTGCCGGTAGACTACTTCCTGCCCGGCTGTCCGCCAGAAGCGTCGTCCATTGAGGCCGCAATCAACGCGATTGTGGCGGGTGAGCTACCGCCACCGGGGTCGGTGATTGGCCCTGATGTGACGGTGTGTGACGAATGTCCGCGCCAGAAGCACGAGAAGAAGATCAAGCGCTTCTACCGCCCGCAGGAGATCATCCCCGATCCAGACACCTGCTTGCTGGAGCAGGGGCTGTTCTGCGCCGGGATCGCCACGCGCTCTGGCTGCGGTGCGAAGTGCCCGCAGGTGGGCTTCGGCTGTCGCGGTTGCTACGGCCCGAACGAGGGTGTGCTCGATCATGGGGCGAAGATCCTCACGGGAATCGCTTCAGTGATTGACGCGATGACCGCCGAGGAGGCCGAAGCGATCTTCGACACGCTGCCCGATCCCGCCGGGTACTTCTACCGTTTCCATCTGCCCGAATCCCTGCTTCGCCGCAAAGCACGCGGCGACGGCAAGCGCCAGCCGGTCGGCGAGACCAACCAGCGCCAGCCAGCGTAGCCCAGGAGGAAGATGATGACACGCATTTCCATTGACCCGATCACCCGTCTCGAAGGGCACGGCAAGATCGAGATCTTCCTGGACGCACAGGGCAATGTCGAGAACTGCTACTTTCAGGTCCCTGAGCTACGCGGGTTTGAGGTGTTCTGCATAGGCCGTCCGGTCGAAGAGATGCCGTTTCTGACCAGCCGCATCTGCGGCGTTTGCCCAGAGGCGCACCTGATGGCCGCCGCCAAAGCGTGTGACGCAGTGTACAAGGTCGAGGTGCCGCCAGCGGGCAAGAAGCTGCGCGAACTGCTGTATATGGCTTTCTTCGTCACAGACCATACCACACACTTCTATGCGCTGGGTGGGCCGGACTTTGTGATGGGGCCAGATGCGCCCGCTGCTGAACGCAACATCCTGGGCGTCATCGCCAAGGTGGGGCTGGAGATTGGCGGGCAGGTGATTGACACGCGCAAGCGCAATCACCACGTGATCGAGATGATCGGCGGTCGCCCGGTGCATCCGGTGGCGGCTATTCCTGGCGGAATGAGCCACCCCATCACCGAGGAGCAGCGCCAGGAAATCATCGCCATCGCGCGCAGGAATGTCGAGTTCGCGCAGTTCACGATCAGCCTGTTCCATGACATCGTGCTGAAGAACACGGGCTACGTGGACCTGATCACCAGCGACGGCTATACGCAGAAGACGTACTACATGGGGCTGGTTGACGACAACAACCAGGTCAACTTCTACGATGGCAAGGTGCGCGTGGTGGGGCCAGACGGGACAGAGCACTGCAAGTATGCGCCGAACGACTACCGCGAATACGTTGCCGAGCGTGTCGAACCCTGGTCGTACCTCAAGTTCCCCTACCTGAAGAAGGTCGGCTGGAAGGGCTTTGTGGACGGCAAGGACAGCGGAGTCTACTGCGCGACGCCGCTCTCGCGGCTCAATGCGGCGGACGGCCTGGCCACTCCGCTGGCGCAGGCGGAGTACGAGCGCATGTACGAGACGCTTGGCGGCAAGCCAGTGCACCACACGCTGGCGACTCACTGGGCGCGCGTCATCGAGTTGCAGTACGCTGCGGAGCATATGCTCGAACTGGCCGAAGACCCGGCAGTGGCTAGCCCTGACATCCGCGCCATTCCCAAAGCAACGCCATCGGAAGGCGTAGGGATCGTCGAAGCGCCGCGCGGCACGCTCACCCATCACTACATCACCGACGAGAAGGGTATCCTGCAGAAGGCTAACCTGGTCGTCGGGACGACGAACAACAACGCGCCGATCTACATCAGCATTCGCAAGGCGGCGGAAGCTCTGATTCACGGCGGCCAGGTGAATGACGGCATTCTGAACAAGATCGAGATGGCCTTCCGGGCCTACGATCCGTGTCTGTCGTGTGCGACACATACACTTCCGGGGCAGATGCCCCTGGAGTTGGTCGTGCGCGATCAGACCGGTGAGGTGATTCACCACGCCAGCCAGTACGTCGCGCCGGAACTGCTGGCGCAGCCTGAATAAGGAGAGATGGATGGCCGGACAGTCTGGCGGCACCTTGGTTATTGGCCTGGGCAACCCGATTCTCTCTGATGACGGGGTTGGCTGGCAGGTAGCCGAGCAGGTACGCCAGGCTTTGGAAGGTCAACGACGCAACGGCAGCTCGCTCACTCACGACTCTGTGCATGTCACGGAGGCGTGTGTGGGCGGGCTGTCGCTGGCGGAGATGCTCATCGGCTATGAGCGTGCGGTGATCGTGGATGCGATCATGACGGGGAACGTGCCCCCTGGCACAGTCCACGAGCTTAAACTGGGCGATCTGCCGGGGACGCTGAACATGGCGTCGGCGCATGATACGAATCTTGTCACGGCTTTGCGCGCTCTACGTCGCTATGGCGCGCGGGTGCCCAGCGACGAGAATATAGACATCATCGCGGTCGAGGCACAGGACGTATGGACCTTTCGAGAGGGGTGCACGCCGGAAGTCCAGGGTGGCCTTGCGGAGGCGGTGGCACTGGTGCTGAGGCTGGTTTGGGCGTAGAGAGAGAGGTTGGCAGGGACAAAAGGGGAAATTGGGCGAAACTGAGCCTTGACATGCCCGGCGATGTCGCTATAATGCTCCCCCGTTCGTCCCTGATAGAGTGGCGGGGCTGAACGGCAATTTGAGAATTTCGCGCGGTTGGCTCTTGCCAGCGCCCCGGTTGTGTGCTAGGATCAGGGTGCGCTCGTGAGAGCGAGAGTGGGCTGTACGATATGCGTGGCTCACTGCGAACCGGGAGGCAAGAGACACGGAATTCGGTTGAAGTTGTTGAACTGAATGAGGTGTCTGGGCCGGCGTAAGCCGGACTTTTATCTCGGTGCTCCTTAACAACAGCATAGTGACAGGAAGCAGCGAGTGGAGAGCACAGGAGTCATCTACCCT
>JAGPFT010000292.1 GCA_018056405.1 Anaerolineae bacterium | reverse complement strand
CCCCGTCGGGGTGCATTGACCCACTTCACGAAAATGCCCAGGATACCTTGGCGCTCAATGGTACAGGCGGCTGATGGCGTGCTCCCGTAGGGGCGTAGTGCACTACGCCCCTGCGACAACCTTCGCTCGCATCCCCCAGCGCCCTCAGGGTTGCCCGACGATTCTGGCGTAGTGTATAATGCCGTTACCGGCCCACCATACTGCTCATTTTACAACGACCAGCGCTGTACGCCAGTTCGGGGAGATTGTGATGAGCCAGACCAGGGCGCTCTACCGCCTGCAGAAGCTCGATCTCGACCTCGAATCCCGGCGCAGCCGCGTCCGCGAGGTAACTGCTGCGCTCGAAGATGATCGCGCATTGCAGACCGCGCAGGCCGAAGTCGCCGCGCTGGAGGGGCAGCTTCGCCCGCAAGAGGCGCGCGCCACCGACCTGACGCTGGAGATCAAGAGCGTGGTCGAGCAGACGCAGCAGCTTAACGACCGTCTGTACAGCGGCGCGGTCAATAACCCCAAAGAACTGGAAGACATCCAGCACAAGATCGCCGAGCGCGAGCGGCGGCACGCGGCCCTGGAAGACTCCCTGCTCGAAACCATGATTGCCAGCGAGGAACTACAGGTGGCGCTCGACGCCGCCCAGGAGCGCCTGCGCCAGGCGCAGGCGGCCAGGGTGTCGGCGCAGGAGACGCTTGGCGCAGAATTGCAGCAGCTTAAGAGTGAGATCAAGCGGCTCAAGGCCGACCGCGAGCGCGTCGCCAGCGAGATCAGCCCCGAATTCATCGAGGTGTACCAGACGCTACGCCCGCGCAAGGGCGGCCACGCCATCGCCCTGTTGGAAGGTGAGTGTTGTTCTGTGTGCGGCGTCGGCCAGACGACAGTCACTGTCCAGCAGGTGCGCCAGAATCTTGAGCTGATCACCTGCGAAAGCTGCGGGCGCATTCTGGTAGCCTTGTAACGGGGGGGATCATGCACTTTGACCCGCTTTCGTTTCTCCTGGGTTTGCTGGCCGGGGGCCTCCTGGGGCTGATCGCGTGGCGCGCGCGCCGCCGCCTGGCGCGTATTCACGACACGGCAGAAGCGCAGATCGAGGGTACGCGCCGTTTCGTGGGGCAGGCGGCAGATGCCCGCTACGCCCGCGACCTGCTGCACACGTTGCAGGGGCGGCACCTGGCCGGAAGCCTGTGCCCACTCAGCGAGGTACTGCTGGAGCCGCGCCTGATCCTGCCGCCGCCGCCGGAATTGGAGCCTGTTGGCGAGGATGGCACCGCCCGCAGCGTGTTTGAGGTCGTGCCCCTCTTCCACGACATGCCGCAGAGCTATGCCCCCTACAACATCGAGACGATCCCCCTGGCCGACCTCGGCGCGGGCGACCGACAGGTGGCCATCCTGGGCGCGAGCGGCCTGGGCAAGAGCGTGACGCTGACCACGTTGGCGCTCATCGCCCTGGGCGAAGTGACCTTTGAGTCGTTGGAAGACCTCTCGGCGCAGGCGATCCTGGCCGAGGAGCGCGATCTGCCCGAAGAGGAACAACGCGCCCGCGCCGCCGAGCGCCAGCGCATCCAACAGCGGGCGATGGAGCGGCTCTACGACGCTCGCCAGCAACGGCGCGAACAGCTTGGTATGCCAGAAGAGGAGCGCCTGCCGCCGCTCGACCTCACCACTCTGATGCCTGTGCTCGTCCACCTGAGCGATGTGGAGCTAGACGCCACCGCCTTCGGCAAGGCGCGCGGCGCGGCGCTGGACCCGGCAGAGCCGTTGGTGCGGGCGGCGCAGTGCCAACTGGGGGCAGTGACCGCGCGCGTGGCGGGCAGCGTGATCTATCCGGCGCTGGAGCGGGGCAGCGCCCTGGTGCTGATTGACGGCTACGACGAGCTATCGCCGGCAGCGCGCGAGCCGTACCTGGGCTGGCTGAGCCAACTGGTCGCGACCTACGGGCAGAACCTGATCGTGGTCGCCGGGCCACCCAGCGGCTATGAGCGGCTGGTGGCCTGCGGTTTCACCCCTACGTTCCTGCGCGCCTGGCGCGACGACGATTATGCGCTGCTGGCCGAACGTTGGACTCAGGTCTGGAGCCGCGCGAACCGCCGCGCCCCGGCGCTCGATGACAAGGCCGTGCGCCGCCTGACGCAGGACAATCGCGGGCGCAGCGCGCTCGACGTGACGCTCAAGCTGTGGGCCGGGCTGGCCGACGATACGCGCGAGACGGGCCGCCTGGGCTGGTACGATGCGTTCGTCATGCGCCGCTTGAGCAATGCCCAGCTTCGTGCGGCGCTGCCCGCTCTGGCTGCCGCGCTGGTCACGGCGGGCGAACCGCTGCCGCGCGCCGCGCTGGTTGAGGCCCTGCTCTCCGTCATGAGCGCGAGCAAGGCCGGCGAGGCGCTGGACTCGCTGGTCAGCGCTGGCTTGCTGGTGGCTTATGCCGGCGACCGTTATGCCTTCAACCATCCGCGCCTGGCCAGCTTTCTGGCCAGCGAGACGCTGCTGGAGCCGGGGTCGGAACGCCCGACCGAACTGGCGCTCGACCCGGCGTGGCAGGACGCGCTGGGCTTCGCTGCCGGGCGAATCAACATCCTGCCGGTCATTTACCGCAAGCTGAGCACCCCGCCCGACCTGTTCTACAGCAACCTGTTCGACCTGGTGCACTGGCTGCCCGACGCGCCGCCCGACGCGCCCTGGCGCGGCGACATTTTCACGCGCTTTGCGAAGGCGCTGCTGGCGAACGAGCAGTATCCGCTGGTGCGCGAGCGGGCGCTGGCGGCGCTGATCGCCTCGCGCGACCACAATGTGCTCTTCATCCTGCGCCAGGCCCTCCACGCCGCCGCCGCCGACATCCGGCGGCTGGGCTGCGTGGGGCTGGGCGCGCTGGGCAATCCCGAAGCGGTCAAAGACCTGGCCGCCATGCTCGCCGACGAGGATCAGCGGGTCAAGCTGGCGGCGGCGCTGGCGCTGGGCGCGATTGGCAGCGAGCAGGCCATTGAGATGATGATTCACGGCCTGTTCCAGGAGGGGCACGAAGTCCGCCGGGCCATTGCCGAGGCGCTGGCCGCGCTGCCCGGCAACGGGCACAACATCCTGCGCGAGGCCATTGTCGCCCAGGAAGTGGAGATTCGCCGCGCAGCGGTGTATGGGCTGAGCCGCGTGCGCGCGCCCTGGGCGCTGATCGCGCTCTACCGGGCGATGATGGAGGACGAGCAGTGGGTCGTGCGCACGGTGGCGCAGGAAGCGTTCGCCGCCGCGCAGTCAGCGGAGCACGAAGGTCCGCGCCGTCACCCCGAAGCGGACTCGCTCGGCTGGCTGATCGCGTGGGCGGCGGATCGGGGCGAAGGCGTCCCCGCCGGGCCGAACGCGCGCCAAGTGCTCGTGCGCGTGCTGCAAGAGGGCCAGACCGTCTACAAGACGCTGGCCGCCCACACGCTGGCCCGGCTGGGGCACGTTCCGGCGCTCAAGCCGCTCTATGCCGCGCTGCGCGACCGCGATCCGGCGGTGCGCGGGGCGGCTTACGCCGCGCTCGCCGAGCTACAGACGCAGCTTGGCCGGTCGCTGCCAGGGCTGGTGTGAGAGAACGGTGATTGGTGATTGGTTGTTGGTTTTTAGTGGCTGGTAGTCGGTGACAGCGGGCGGCTGCCGATCACGGAGCATCTATAACCAACCACCAAACACCAACAACCACCTCAAAACGGCGGATCGCCGTCGAAGAACAGGCTCCACCACAGTCGCCAGTTGGGAGTCTGCGACTCCGGAGCGGGTGTGGGCAGGTAGATGGAAGGGGGCGGCGTAGGGGTGGACGCTTCGATGTTGCCGGGAACAGGGATGACCAGCATTTCGCCGTCGCGCACCATCTTGCCCTCGGTGTGTGCCCAGTATTCGATGCTGGCGTCGTTGGCGGCGTAATCGCGCGTGCGCAGCAGGTCCAGCTTTTGCCGTTCCAGCACGGTAATTGTCGCCTGGAGCCGCTGGCGCTCGGCCTCCATCTGCTGGCCGCGCGCGATGCGCCCGCTGAAGTTGATCACCAGCAGCAGCCCAATAGACAGGATGAGCGCGAACACGATCTGAAGGCTCGTGATCTGCTGCGGTCGCTCGCGGCGGCGCGGCGGGTGGGAATCGGAGTCTGGGGAGAACGAGTCGCTCATCGCTGTCGGGTCTGTGCTCCGCTTGACGCCCTCAACCGTACCACAAGCGCCCGCGCCCGGCAATGAAAGCGCCCAGGTTGTCGGGCAACCTGGGCGTATGCCGAAGGTGGGAGTCGAACCCACACCCCCGTAATGAGGACTGCGCCCTGAACGCAGCGCGTCTGCCAATTCCGCCACTTCGGCGTGGTGATGTTCATTTTAGCCCGGAACGGCACTCTGTCAAGAGCGGATCGTTGCGAAGGGTCATAGTATCCCCAACGCAGAGGCGAATCGGCGTGCGAGAAGTAACGGCAGCCTGGTAGGGGCGCTGCTCTGTGTCACACGACGTAGGGTTATGCGACGAAATCCGGCCATAAGGTTTTACTCCCTGGCGGTGACGACACCTGGAACTGCCCATCAACCTTGTCTCGGAACGTGACCAGGTGGGCGCTCATGTCCGCGCCAGAAGCCGTTTGAAAGCCTCACCCCCCGGCCCCCTCTCCACGTGGTGGAGAGGGGGAGTCAGGGTGTGGTTAAGTCCCCTCTCCGCGTGTGGAGAGGGGATGGAGGGG
>JAGPFT010000291.1 GCA_018056405.1 Anaerolineae bacterium | reverse complement strand
TCATGGCTGAGCCTGACGACGCGCTCGACCGGCTGGTGCTGGCCGTGCGCGGCAGCGCCAAATACGCCAGCGTCAGCGAGACGTTCGTGCGGCACGTCGGCGCGGCGGAACTGAGCAAGCGCCGCTCGCTGAAGGAAGCGATCAAGGCGACTAAGAACAAGCTGCACCAGGTGGGCGGGGCCTATCTGGACGCGGCGGGGGAGTACCCGCGCTGGCTGGCAGAGCTACGCCAGGCTGCCGCTCAGGGCGAACCGGCCTGGCGCGACGCCTGCCGCGCCATCATGGCCCATCACGCCTCCACCCGCGAGCGCCTGCCCGTCCTGGAGACCTTCTTCGCCGAGACGCTGGCGGGTATTGCGCCGGTGCGGTCGGTGTTGGATGTCGCCTGTGGGCTGAACCCGCTGGCCATCCCCTGGATGCCGCTGGCCCCTAGCGCGACGTACCTGGCCTGCGACATTTACCATGATATGATGGACTTCGTGGGGGCGTTCCTGGCGCTGGCCGGCGTGGCCGGGGGCGCCTTCGCCTGCGACGTGATCCATGAGCCGCCCGCCGAGCGCGTGCACCTGGCGCTGATTCTCAAGACCATCCCCTGCCTGGAACAGGTGGACAAGACCGCCGGATTGCGCCTGCTGGACGCGGTGCGTGCCGATTACGCGCTGGTGTCGTTTCCGGCGCGCAGCCTGGGTGGGCGCGACAAAGGCATGGTCGCCCACTACGAAGCGCGGCTGCGCGCGTTGCTGGCCGAGCGGCGCTGGCCGGTGCAGCGTTTCGAGTTCGAGACGGAGCTGGCCTTCCTGGTGGATAAGCGGGTAGAAGCCGGCGAGTAGGACGAAAATGGCCGCGATAGACCTCACCCCCAGCCTCGCTGCGCTCGGCTTGTCCCCTCTCCGCGTCGGAGAAGGGGCGGCGAGGCCCGCGTCAGTGGGCCGAGTGGGGGGTGAGGTAAAGCATCGCGTGGCGGGCGAAGGGGAGTACCTGTACCCAGGTGAGCAAGATAGGGCCGAGGGCACACCATGAGCAAGCAGCCGCCGGACGTAGAGGCCATCGTCGCCGAGATCGCACGCAACAAGAAGTACCGCGCCATCGGCGTCACGGAGAGCACCATCCGCGACATCGTGCTCAGCGAGCTGGCCCGCCAGCCCAACACAAAAGCGGCGGTGCAGTCGGCGCGCAAGAAGCTGCACGAGGTGATGGCCCTCTACCTGGGCGACCCGGATTACGGCGCGGCCCGCGCCCAGTTGGAAGCGGCCTACACGAGCGGCGACGCGGCGGCGATTCGCGCCGCCTGTGCCGCCATCATGCGCGAGCACGACTCCACCCGCGAGCGCCTGCCGCTGCTGGACGAGTTTTACCCGCGCCTCTTCGCCGTCACCGGCACGCCGCAGACGTTGCTCGACATCGCCTGCGCGCTGAACCCGCTGGCCCTCCCCTGGATGGGCCTGCCGTCCGGCGCGCGCTATTACGCCTACGACATTCACCGCCAGCGCGTGGAATTCCTCAGCGGATACCTAGCGCTGGCCGGGCTGGGCGGCGCGGCCCTTGAGCAGGATATTCTGGTGGACTACCCGCGCGAGTCCGGCGACGTGGCCCTGTTGCTGAAGGAGATTCACCGCATGGAGAAGCGGCGCAAGGGCATCGTCCTGCCCCTGCTGGACGCGCTGGACGTGCGCTGGATCGTGCTCTCCTCACCGACGCGCAGCCGCACCGGTCGCCACACGGTCATAGACGCCTACCGTGAACAGGTGCACGGCATCCTGGCCGCGCGTCCCTGGCCGGTGACGGAGATCGAGTTCGCCAACGAGCTTGTTTATTGCATCGCCAAAGGGCCATGAGCGACAACCTCCGCGCCCGCCTGGATCGTTACCGGCAGTTGCTCTCTCCGGCAGAGCTGGCCCGGCTGGAGGCATCTCTGGCCCAGCCGCACCCGCCCGCCCTGCGCATCAACACGCTCAAGATCGCCATCGAGGAAGCGCGCGAGACGTGGCCGGCCTGGTACGGCTGGGAGATCGAGCCGGTGCCCTTCTGCCCGGCGGGCTGGCGGGTGCTGCGCCAGGAACAGCCCATCGGCGGCACGCTGGAACACGAGCTGGGCTACTACTACGTGCAGGACGCAGCCTCGATGCTCCCCGCCGAGCTGTTCTCAGCGCACACCGCCCCGCTGATTCTCGATCTGGCCGCCGCCCCCGGCGGCAAGACGACGCACCTGGCCAGCCGCTACGCCGACCGGGGCCTCATCCTGGCCAATGACAGCAGCGCGGCGCGCATCACCGCCCTGCGCTCCAACCTGCAGACATGGGGCGTCTTCGGCGCGCTGGTGACCAACTTCCCCGGCGAGCGGTTTGGGCGCTGGTTCCCGGAGACGTTCGACCGCGTGCTGCTCGACGCGCCGTGCAGCGGCGAGACCTTCCGTCCGCTCGGGGGCGGGCGGGGGCGTTTCGTCAGCGAGCGCGAGCGGGCGGCGCTCTGCCAGCGCCAGGACGCCCTGTTGCTGAGCGCGTTCCTGGCGGCGCGGCCCGGCGGGGAGATTGTCTACGCGACGTGCACCCTGGCTCCCGAAGAAGACGAGGCCATCCTCGACGGGCTGCTGCGGCGCTACCCCGGGGCGGTGACGGTGGAGACGGTCGAAAACGCGCCGGACGCCCCCGCCCTGGCGACGGACGGCACGCGCATCTTCGATCCGGCGGTGCGGCGGGCGATTCGCCTGTGGCCGCACCACTACCAGACGTCCGGGTTCTTCGCGGCGCGGCTGCGCAAGCGGGAGTCGGTGCCGGTCGAGCCGGAGGAACGCCCCGTTCGCCCCTGGGCCAACAGCGGTCTGGCTCCGTTGGGCCGCGCCGAAGTCGCCCATCTGCGCGCAGACTGGGAGGCGCTCTATGGCTTCGACCTGGGCGCTGTCCTGGACGAACCGGGACTGACCCTCTGGACGCGCGAGCGGCTGCTTTTCGCCGTGCCGGAGCGCTTGATCGCCTTCTTCGGCGAGCTGCCGCACGCGGCGGCGGGCCTGCTGGCCGGCCAGGAAGTGGACGGGCAGATCATCCCCTCGCACGAGCTGATCACGCGCTTCAGCCGGGCGTTCAGCGGGGCGCGCATACCACTGGACGAGGCGCAGGTCGCCCTGTGGCGGCAGGGCCGCGACCTGCGCCCGGCCCCGGACGCGCCCTACCCGCCGGGGACGGTCGTGCTGCTGCAGGACGAGCGAGGACGTTTTGTGGGGCGGGGCAAGCTGCTGCGCGACCGGCTGCGCAACCTGCTACCGCGCCGCATCAGGGGCGCGCCGTAGCGCGCTGTTTACCTCGCCCCCTGGCCTCGCTACGCTCGGCCTTTCCCCCTCTCCGTAAACGGAGAGGGGGCGGCGAGGCCCGCGTCAGTGGGCCGGGCGGGGGTGAGGTAGCGCCAGGGCCACGCGAGGCCGTAAGCTCTCTCGCTCTGAACCCTGGCAAAGGAGGGACTGATGCACCGCTTCTTCATCCCGCCGGCCTGGATTCGTGGCGACCACGTACTGCTGGGCGATGAGGTCGTTCACCAAGTGCGCCACGTGTTGCGCCTGCGCCCCGGCGCGCGCATTGTTGTGCTGGACGACCGCGGCGTGGAATACGAGGTCGCCCTGGTCAGCGTGGAGAACAAGAGCGCGCGCGGCGACATCGTGGCGCGGCGTCCGGCGAGTGGCGAGCCGTCCGCTCAGGTGACACTCTGCCAGGCGGTGCTCAAGAAGGACAACTTCGAGTGGGTGCTGCAAAAAGGGACGGAGATCGGCGTGACGCGCTTTGTGCCGCTGATCACCGCGCGCACGGTCGCCGCTGGGAGTGATGGCGTCAGCGCAGCCAGGCAGGAGCGCTGGGCGCGTATCGTGCGCGAAGCTGCGGAGCAGTCGCGGCGCGGCGCATTGCCGGTCGTGGATGCGCCGCTGACCTTCGGCGAGGCGCTGGCTGACATCGCCACTGCCGATCTGTCGCTCATCGCCTGGGAAGAGGAGCGAGCGACCAGCCTGCGCGATGCTGTCGCGCCGCTGCGCGCGGCATCGGACGCGCCGCACGTGGCGGTCTTCATTGGGCCGGAGGGCGGCTTCACGGTGGCCGAGATCAGCCAGGCGGCGGGGCGCGGCGTGGTGCCGGTGACGTTGGGCGCGCGCATCCTGCGGGCGGAGACGGCGGCGACGGCAGCCGCCTTGCTGGTGCTCTACGAACTCGGCGCGCTCGACTCGGCTTAACGCTTTATTCACCCTTTCCGCCCGAATTCGGGTGTATGCAGGGGCGGGTTTGCAAATCCGCCCCTACACGTGCAGGCGCTCGAACGCCAGACTTCCGAAGTCTGGTTCTTGGCCGAGCGGGGCGAGGCAGGGGGGGAGGTCATGTAGTGCGGGCTGATGCGCGGCAGAGTTTGAGGCAATCGCCCTGGCGCGGGAGACGGTTTGGCTTGTGCGAGATGACCAAGCGCGCTGCCATCGGAGCCGTTGACGAACGCCGCGCGCCATGTTACGCTCTGCAATGGTCTTAATCACCAGGGAGCAGAGGCGATGATCGCCGGCTGTGCGCCCCACACCATGACGACCCTCACGGCCACCATGACTACCGGCATGGGTACCATGACTGCCGGGCAGGCATTGCCGGCTGCTTCCGGGGCGAGAGGTGATTAGGACGCGGTAGAAGTAGCATCATCCCCAGGAACCTCAAGCGCGGAGC
>JAGPFT010000290.1 GCA_018056405.1 Anaerolineae bacterium | reverse complement strand
CTCTAGTCCAGGACGAGGGTTCCCAGGTGCACGATCCCGTCCCGCGCCCAGAGCCGGTCGCCACGCACGCCCAGCCGCACCTCGCTGACCGGCTCGAACCAGCCAACATTGACCGCAACCTCGCCCGGCGGCAGATCGTCCGGCAGCAGCACGCGCGCGTCCGAAACCCAGCGCGCCCCGCCCCGCCAGGCCCTCGTGCCAATGCCCGGATAGCCGTCGAACTGGGCCAGCGGCACGGCAGTCTGGGGGTCGGCGACGTGCACGAACAGCGCGTAGTCCGCCGGAAGCGCCCGCTCCGCCGACCAGAACAGACGCACGTCCAGGGCGCGCGGATCGTCGCGCAGAGCCAGCGCGTATCCTTCCAGGCGCAGCCCGCCATCGAGCGTCACCTCCAGCGCCTCCGGCTCCTCAGCCAGCGGAGTCCAGATAGGTGTGCCGAATGCCGCGCTGAGGCAAGCAGGCGGCTCTGCTCGTGCACACCGCCCGCCCCACGCATTTTCCTCAGCCAGACAGTCGAGCGCGAAGGGGTACGGGTCGCAGCTATCGAGCGCCTCGAAGCGCAGAGTGTGGATGCCCGGCGCGCTCCACAGGGGCAGGCTGAGCATCCCGTCACTGATGACGCCCCCGCCGATCAGCGCCCCATCCAGGCGCACCGCGATCCGGCGTGGCACACCATAAGTGCGAACCGGGATGCTCACCTCGGCGTAGGGCTGCGTCGTGACGAAGTGCCATTCCCCCGCCTCCCCCAGCAGCGACCAGGGCGCACCGTCCAGCGTCACCGCCCCCGCCCAGCCCGCGCCCGCCGCCCACACCACCGACTCCGGCGGCGCGTCTTCGCGCGGCACGGCGAAGGCCGCGATCAGCATATCTTCGTATTCCGGCGGGCCGAGGAGAGTGCTCAGCCGGGCAACTGCCGCCGCTGCGTCCGTCACAAAACGCTTGTGGACGATCACGCGATCTGCGCCCGCGCCGGAGAGCAGCGGTGCAACCGCCTCGTCGGGCAGCGCAGGCAGCGCGCCCCCCTCCCCGCCGAGCGCCGCCCGCTCCAGCAGGGCCAGCAGCGCCGGGTCCTGCGGCGTGCGGCGCAGGGCGTGCCCGGCGATGAGCGGCTTGCCGTGAATCGTCTGAGTGTACAAGGCGAGCTTGGCGACGAGCGGGTCGCTCACCGGCACGTCGAGCACGGCGCGCACGTCCGGCGCGTTCGCCAATGCCTCGTAGTAAGGGGGCTGGCTCACGTCGTCGGTGGGGAACGGGGCGAAGACCTGGTACTCGACCAGCACAGCAACGCCTAGCAGAGCGACCAGTGCCGCGCGCAAGGCCGGACGCCGTAGCCATCCCAGGACGACCCCTGCCCCGGCACTGACCAGCGCGCTGATCGCCAGCGCGGTCAGCAGGTTGAAGCGGCCCGGCGCGCGCGCCGCGTCGAGCAGGGGTAGTTCCTGGGCGACGATCCAGGGAAGTGTAACATAAGTCTTGAAGGACTCGAACTCAACAGTCAGCGGGGCATCGCGCCACTTCAGCAGCGGCCCCAACGACAGCAGCGCCGCGCCCACTGCCACCAAAAGCCAGAGCCGCGCCGGGGGCCGCCGCAACACAGCAAGCGCGGCCAGCACAAGGGCGACCACGCCCATATAGGCTGTGCCCTCCGCCGAATTGGTGCCGAGCACATCGCGCGCGTAGACCGGAGCCAGGCCCCAGTCGCCCAGCCAGCCGAATGGCGACGGGCTGGCGAAGGATAGCGCATCGGCGCTGTAGGTCACGCGACCTGTCTCGGCCATGTTGCGCATCTCCGCGCGGCCCGCCTCGCTCAGCAGCGGCCCATAGAACGGGATCAGCAGCAACGCGCCCGCCGCCAGCAGCGTCGCCGCGCGCAGCCAGGGCTGTTCGCTGACGGGCCGACCGCGCCGCCAGACGCGCCCCCATCCGGCGAGCAGCGCGCCCAGGCCCAGCAGCACAATCAGAGGGACAAGCAGGTACACGGGGTGCGAGATGTAGGCCAGGGCCGTCAACGCCAGCCACAGCGCGCCCCAGCCCGCCGTCTGCCAACCCGCTGCGTCGAACAGGACGCGCCACAGGCACCCGGCGAAGAGCGCCAGCGGCCACAGCGTGACGATCCCCAGGTGCCCTACACTCAGGTGCCCCTGGACAGTTGGGTATGCCAGGAAGACCAGCCCGCCCAGCAGCGCCGCCGGGCGATTCCCCGCGCTCAGCAGCAGGCCGAGCCAGTACGCCGCCAGGCCATTGAGCGCCAGCGTGACGATGAGCAGGACGTTGAACGCGGTCAGAGGCGAGAGGGCCAATGCCAGCAGCGCCCCCGGCAGCACTTGCAGCGGGTGCGCCCACTGCACCCAGCTCATGAAGCCGTCCGGGTAGGCCAGCAGGCGTTGGTCGAAGGGGTTCGCGCCGTCGAGCAGCGCTTCGCGCGCCCACCAGATATGGCGCACTACCTCAAGCGTGTCGCCATGAGGCAGCCCGGCAGCGCGGTCGCCCAGGTGCCGGGCCAGCGGCCAGGTGACGATCAATGCCGCCAGCAGGTATACGACCAGGGGCAATACCGTCCCTGTTGCCAGCCGCCGCGCGCGCTGTCTGCCCGCCACAATCACCGCCTTTTCGCTGCACTGCCCGACGCATCCTCAGCAGCCCAAGTGTACCACAGCGGTGGGGAACAGTCCCCGCCGCGAGGGTCCACGAGCAAGTTGTTGGGCAATCGCCAGAACGCCCCTATCCCCTGGCCCCTTCCCCCAGCAAAGCCAGGGGAAGGGAAAAGCCGCCTGCCAGATCGTCCCCCCTCTAGCTTCGCTGGAGGGGGGATTGAGGGGGGAGGCGTTCAGCGGGTATTTCCGAACTCCCCTAGCAACAGGGTGTTCGTGCACCCCCCGCCGCGAATGACCTTTGACTTTTCCCTGGGCGTTTCGTACAATCAGTGCGCTTCAGACGCCAAGTTACGCCGGACGAGCAATTGCGGGATGATGCCATGCCTTCCCGCCGGCGCGTCTCGTCTGGATGAACGAGCAAAAGCTCATTTAGGAGGCTTGATCTGCATGAAAGACTATACCACTGACCTGCTGAGGAATATCGCTCTGATAGGCCACCAAAGCGCCGGCAAGACCAGCCTGGCCGAGAGCCTGCTGTTCGCCACCGGCGCGACCACTCGTCTGGGAAAGATCGAAGAGGGGAACACCGTCGCCGACTTCGATGAGGATGAGCAGGCGCGCGGCCTGTCCATTTACAGCGCGCTGCTGGCCGTCGAATACGGCGGGCACAAGATCAACGTCCTGGACGCGCCCGGCTATGTGGACTTCATGGGCGAGGCAAAGAATGCCGTGCGCGTGGCCGATACAGCGGTCGTTGTGGTGGACGCCGTGTCCGGCCCAGAGGTGGGCACCGAGCTGGCGTTCGATTATGCGGAGGAATTCAGGCTTCCAATTGCCGTCGTCGTCAACAAAATGGATCGTGAGAACGCCAACTTCGCCAACGTGTTGAGCGTGATGGGCGAGCGCTTCCCGAACTACCGCTTCGTGCCGGTGATGCTGCCCATCGGCGCGCAAGCTGAGTTCGCCGGCGTGGTGAACCTGCTGACGCAGCAGGCGCACCTGGGCGCGGGCAAGGAGGTCGCCGCCCCGCCCGCCGACATGGCCGATGCTATCGAAGAGGCACGGCTGGCGCTGATCGAAGCCGCCGCCGAGTCCGACGATGCGCTGATGGAGAAGTACTTCGAGGCCGAGACGCTCACTGACGACGAGATTGGCGCGGGCCTGCGCGCTGCGCTGGGCGGCGGCAAGCACAGCCTGGTGCCCGTCTTTGTCACCAGCGCCACACACAACATCGGCGCGCTGCCGCTGCTGGACGCGCTGATCGCCTACGCGCCAGCGCCCAGCCAGCGCCCGGTTGAGCTGCTGACCGAAGAGGGCGTTGAAGTCCTGCCCGGCCCGCACTCAGACCAGGGGCCGACGGTTGCCTATGTTTTCCACAGCCATACCGACAAGTACGGCACGCTGTCGTACTTCCGGCTGTTCAGCGGGACGATTAAGGGTAACGACGCGCTGCAAAACGTGACGCGCGGTCACGAAGAGCGCATGGGCAGCCTGATGACCATGCGTGGCTCGACGCAGATTCCGCTGGAGGCCATTCACGCAGGCGACATCGCGGTGGTAGCCAAGCTGCGCGAAACCTACACCGGCCACACCCTGGCCAGCAAGGGCTTCGGCAAGCAAGTGGCGCCGCCTCACTTCCCCATGCCCATCTACGCAGTGGCCCTGCACCCACGCACGCAGAGCGACAGCGCCAAGATGAACGAAGTGCTCAACACCATGACCAACGCCGATCCCACCCTCAAGTGGCGTTTTGACGGCGCGATCAAGCAGGCCGTGCTGGAGGGCATGGGCGGCACGCACCTCGATGTGGCCATCAAGCGCGCCGAGCGCATGGGGGTCGGCCTGGACACCAGCGTGCCCAAAGTGCCCTACCAGGAAACAGTCACCAGGTCCGCTACCTCCGTCTACCGCCACAAGAAACAGACCGGCGGCGCGGGCCAGTTCGCCGAAGTGCATCTGCGCGTCGAGCCGCTGCCCACCCCCACCGGCAGTGATGAGGAAGTGCCGGAGTTTGAGTTCGGCAACGAGGTCTTCGGTGGGGCCATCAGCGCGGCCTTCATCGGCTCGACGGAAAAGGGCGTGCGCCAGGTG
>JAGPFT010000289.1 GCA_018056405.1 Anaerolineae bacterium | reverse complement strand
CCTCTCCACACGCGGAGAGGGGACTGAGCCAGATACTTACTCCCCCTCTCCGTATATGGAGAGGGGGCCGGGGGGTGAGGTCTGCAACCGATCTCTGCACCTGCCCCCAAATCCGAATGCACCCCAGGGCGGGGGTGCGTGCAAAGGTTGTCAGCGCCGCGCGCGAGGCTGGCAGTAGCCCCACCCCCAGCCTCGCTGCGCTCGGCTTGCCCCCTCTCCAACGTGGCTATACGTGACTCACATCTTGGGTCGGGGATGGGGGCCTTCGGCCACTGCCTGACAACTCGTGACCCCGCCTGACGGGTGCCAGATGGCGCGCGACGGCTCCCGGCGAGTCATGGGCAAAGTGCCCGTGCCAGGGCTGGACGCGCCGCCAATAACGCCCTTAAGGCTCTGCTGATGTCCTTGTGACCGCACGGGTGAGTGCATCCCATCTGCCCAAGCCCGACAGACTGTTTTGTGCAAGATGCACAAGGCGGTCTGTGTGAATCTCATAAAACATGCCCGAAGACATGCCAGATCGCTGTCCTTACAATGAGTAAACATCCAAAGAGAAACCCCATCACTCGCCGCCCGACTTGTGAAGCCTGCACGGTTTGCGCACGTGCAAGGGGAGTAATTGCTATGCCCGCCGTCTCGTCTGCCACCGATCTGGGAACCGTGCTCAAGCTCGCCTTGCCCATTGGCAGCCGCCTCGTCTCCGGCTACCCGACGACGCCCGTCAGCCGCGTCTCGTACCTGCGCACGCGCCCGCCCATCTTCAGTGAGATCGGGCACAGCGAGATGCTGCTCGTCTCTACCACCGCGCTCGCCAATACGCCTAACGCCCCGGCCCTGGACACGATCATCGAGCACCTGACCAAGACCGAAGCCAGCGCCCTGGCCGTGCAAGGCACGCTCACGCCGCGCACCACCCAGATCGCCCGCCAGCACAACTTCCCGCTGATCGCCCTGCCGGAGCGCGCGCCGCTGCCTCAGATCGAGCGGGCCATCCGCCGCCTGCTGACCGACCGCAACGGCCAGATGCTTCAGCGAGCCGTCGAGGTGGAGAAGACGCTCCAGCGCCACGCCGCCAGCTATCGCGGCCTGACGACCATGCTCAATACGCTAGCGCGGATGCTCGACCGCCCGGTCGTCGTTCACGACCGGCGGGGGAGCGTCATTGGGCGGGGGCTGCCCGTCTCGCAGGGCCACGACTGGGACGCCCACCTGGCCTTGTTGGGTGGGGCAGAATTCGTGCGCCGCTTCGACCTGGACGATCGGGCATATTTTGAGGACGACTGGCAGGTGATCGAAAGCCCCGCTGGACTGACCGTCCCGCTGATCTCCGAGGGGCACCTTTTCGGCTACGTCTCTGTGCTAACGGCGGGCAGCGCGCCCGACGACTTCGACCTGATGGCCCTCGAGCACAGCGTCCCCGTGCTGGTTCGAGAGATGGCGCGGCGGCACAGGCTGGATGTCGGCTTGCAGCCGACGCGCCCCTCGCGCGATTGGATCGCCGAGTGGCTGAGCAGCCCGGCCAGCGACGACCCCTTGCTGGCCTTGCGCGCCGGGCAGGGGGACTTCCAGCCGGAGCTGTGGTACGCCGTCGCCGTCTTCCATTGGACACCCCGCGAAGGCCCGGCCAACAGCACGTTCTCGCCAGAGCGCATGATCAAGCTGATCCGCACCGAACTGAGCCAGCGCCGCGTCCAGGCTCCGGTAGGTCTCTATGCTGACCGAGCGGTGGTACTCTTCCCGCTCGACGAGCCGCACCAGACGCAGCGCCTCAAGCAGGTCGTTCGCCTACTGCACCAAACCCTGGCTGAGAGCGCGCCGGATGGGGAGATCGCCGCCGGCGTGGGGCGCGTGGCGATGGGCCTCACCGCGCTGCGCGAGTCGTTCCGCGAGGCAGAGCGCGCCCTGACCCTGCCGCGCCAGGTCTGGGAAGACGCGCAGATCGCCTTCTTCGGCGATGTCAGCCTCTACGAACTGCTGTTGGGCGTCAATGACCCGGCGCTGCTCAACGGCTTCTGTGCGCACTGGCTCGCCCCGCTGACGCAGTACGACGCGCAGCATCACACCGACCTGGTCCCGACGCTGCACGCCTATTTCGAGAACAACGGCAACATGGCGCGCACGGCGCACGTGCTCAACATTCACCGCAACACGCTTGTCTACCGGCTGGGCCGCATCACCGAGATCGTGCAGCTCGACATGGACGACTCGAATGTGCGCCTGAATCTGCACCTGGCGCTCAAAGTGCACAAGATGCTCAACGGCTGAACCGGCGGTTCGCTGAGGTCACTTCTGCTGAGGGCGCTGAACGGCGCCCTCGCTGTTTTTGTGCGCTGTAACAAACCCTGGTCGTTTGTCCTCAGGCGGGGTATGGTTGAGATAACGATTGGCTACGCCAGGGCTTGCCGCTGGTGAGCAGGAAGGACGTGAACGATGAAGATCGCAGTAGTCACCGATAACGGCCAGACGATCAGCGCGCACTTTGGCCGCGCGCCCTATTACCTGGTGTTCACCGTCGAGGATGGGGCGATCCGCCGGCGCGAACTGCGCGAGAAGGCGGGCCATCACCAGGCCGCCGGCGAGCACCACGACCACGACCACTCCCATGAGCATCCCCACGAACACGGCGATTGCCACGAGCACAGTCACGAGCACGGCGATTGCCACGAGCACAGTCACGAGCACGACAGCGGCCCGCACACCGCCGACAAGCACGCGCGCATGATCGAGGCCATCGCCGACTGCCAGGTGGTGATCGCGCGCGGGATGGGGCGCGGCGCGTACACGGCCATGCAGGGGGCGAACATCACGCCGTTCGTCACCGACGTTGTGGAGCCGGAAGCTGCCGTGCGCGCCTACCTCGCCGGGAAGCTGATTGACCACGCCGAGCGGCTGCACTGATAGAGAGTCCCCAGGCGCGTGCGCGTAAGGCGGGTGCTGAGTCTGGAGTCGGGCGTTTCGCGTCGTGAGGCTGTCGCACATTTCCCACTCACGACTCATGCCTCAAAACCCGTATCATGCCTGTTTGCGCTGATTCTCCCCTTAGTTGGGGACAATGTACCCTTCGGCGAAGGCATCAAAGGCTACCGTGTTTGGCCCCTGGGGAATGACCTTGAGCGTCAGCGCCAGCGAGTCGCCGGGGGCCAGGCGGCGATCCGGTTCGAGGTACACGCGGCGGAAGCCGGTCACGCGACCGTATTGGTCGAGCAGGGTCATCGTCACGGTGATGCCGCTGACCGGAGCCTTGCCCTTGTTCGCCAGCGAAAGCGACACCTGGTACTGGTCAATGACGAAAGCGCCAGACACTTCTTGCATGGTCAGTGTCGCAAAGCGCCCCTCGTAGTCTGCCGCAAGCTCACCCGTCAGGACGACCGGATACGCCCCCGCATAGCCAGCGGGCGTGCTGTCGAATAGCACGCGATAGGGTCCTGACGCGCCGGCGGGCAGCACTGCGCGGGCCAGCATCGCCTCGCCGGTCGCTAAGGACGTGCCATCGCGGGCCAGCAAGTGCACCCCGACGGTAATGTGTTCGACCGGCTTATCGAGCGGGTTATGCACCTGTCCCAGGCACATCAGGCTGCCGACCGCCGTCTCATAGCAGGCGGGGCCACTCACCATCAGGTACAGTGCCGCCGAGGGCGCGCCTATGCTGGCGTTCTCGGCGGTGATCAGGGGTGTGGCGGCATAGACCGGCCACAGGCTGGGCGTCAGCGAGGGGGGCAGCCGCGTATAGCCCAGCAGGGGAAGTGTCGGCTCGCGGGTGGGCACGGGAGTCCCGTCGGATGACCAGACGTGGGTGCATCCAGCGACAAGAACCCCAACCCAGATCCACAACCACCGCCAGGTGAGCCGTTCCATGGGAGGAGCGAATATCCCTCATTATCCAAAAAGGAGGCTACGCAGTATCCCACATTATAGCCGAAGACAATTTACCAGCCACCGCAAAGTGCCCGATTCGGACGATTTTGATGAGACAATGACAGAAGGAAACGTTGAGAGAAAATTGTGACAAGAAAACCCTGATCGGCCCTGCGCCGTCTCGTCTTCGCTTGACAAGGACATCAGCGCCATGCTATAGTGCCGGTCAAGCTGGGCGTTGCCCCGACGCCCGCCCGTGCGTGGCAACAGTTCGCTCAAGCGGAGGCGCAGCCCAGGAGTATCGTGGTGGCTAAGTCGCGCAATGAACAACTAGTCGAACGCCTGCGAGACCTGCAGGTTAGCTCGCCCGATGTTGAGGCCGCGGCCATCGTCAGCGTTGACGGGCTGAGCATCGCTTCTTCCCTGCCCGGCAATGTCGAGGAAGACCGCGTGTCGGCCATGTCGGCGGCGATGCTCTCCCTGGGCGAGCGCATTGCTGGCGAGCTAGGGCGCGGCCATCTGGAGCAGGTCTACGTCAAGGGGCAGAACGGCTACGTCATCCTCAGCGCCATCGGCGAGGAAGCCGTGCTGACGGTCATGGCTCGCCAGCAAGCCAAGCTCGGCCTGATCTTCCTGGACATGTCGCGTGCGGTGAAAGAGCTAGAGAAGCTCGTCTAAGCCGCGCACGGCCCCGGAGTAGACTTCCGAAGTTTTCGGAAACTTCGGAAGTCTGATCGCCGCCTGTACAGGCCTCTCCCCCTAAATCCCCCTCTCCAGCCGAGCTAGAGAGGGGGACTTTGATCGCAGACGCCGTATCTTCCCCCTCCCTGGCTCTGCCGGGGAGGGGGTCAGGGG
>JAGPFT010000288.1 GCA_018056405.1 Anaerolineae bacterium | reverse complement strand
AGGTCGGCGGCCAGACGGTCACGCTAGGCAGCGGCGGCATCGTGGTGGAGTTGGGCTGGAACGCCGCCGTTGACCTCAACCTGGAAGTGCGCGATCCGGTGGGCGGCACGGCCCATCGCTTCAGACTTGGCACACCCAGCGGTGGGGTGCTGGACGCCGACATCAACGCCAACTGCGATGCGGCAATTGCGACCAACCCGACCGAAACCATCGCCTGGCCCGCCGGCACGGTGCCCGCGGGCAGCTACGAGATCATCATCTACTACTCCAACGTGTGCAGCACCGGCGGGCCGCAACTTTTCACTCTGAGCACCACCGTCAACGGTGAGACTGCGCAAAGCCTGACCGGTACGCTCAACCCTGGCCAGGAATATCTGGCCCGCCTGGAACTGGATGCCAATGGCGAATGGACACTGGTCAATGGCGGCGTCAACGCCGGGCTGGACCTCTCCGCCTACGCTGCCGAGATCGGCACCGCTGACCCCATCGCGGTGGGCAGCACCGTCTCCGGCATCATCACCAACCGGGTTCCTGTGCAAGCCTACTCGTTCAACGGCAACGCGGGCACGTCCATCACCATTGACATGCGCGCCCAGTCCGGCAGCCTCGATCCGTTCCTCGTCCTACTTGGCCCGGACAACACCCCGCTCGACAGCAACGACGACATCGCGGACTCGGCTGACGCGCGCATCAGCCGCAATCTGGCGGTGGAAGGGGCCTACACCGTGCTCGCCACGCGCTACGCCCTGGGCATCGGCGGCACCGAGGGCGAGTTCACCCTCACCCTCACCGCCGCTGAGCAAGCCGCCGAGACGGGGGCCGAGGCCGGCGCGACGCCGGTAGCCACGACCGAAGAGGAGGGACTGCCCAGCGGGGCCATCGAGGTCAAGCTGGAATGGGCCACCAACGCCGATCTGCAGCTTCTCGTGCGCGACCCGAATGGCGATTCGGTGTATGACGACATTCCGGTGGTACAGAGCGGCGGTATCCTTGAGAGGGACGGTAACGTAGGCTGCCTTGAGACGACCACCTCACCCGTGTCGTACATCTACTGGCCGCCCAACCGCCTGCTGCCCGGCGTGTACGAGATCGAGGTCTGGTACCAGAACACCTGCGACGACACCACGCCGGTCAACTTCGGCCTGAGCGTTAATGTCCAGGGCCAGTCGGTGATCAACACGTCGCAGCCCGCCAGCCCGAACTCACGCTACATGATCACCTTCACCGTCGCACCCGATGGCACTGTGATCGCCGGGCCGGGCGGATTCTTCTCGATGGCCAACGCCAACACGCTCAACTACCAGAGCGCGCTGGCCAGCGCCACGCCCATCGCCTATGGCCAGACGGTATCGGGCAGCATCACCGACCAGCGGCGCTTCGTCCTCTACTCGTTCGAGGGGCAGCAGGGCGACATCGTGACCATCGGCATAAATGCCACCGGCGGTACGCTCGACACGGCGTTGTACCTGATCTCGCCTGAAGGCATTCAGGTGACGTACAATGATGACGCGACACCAGGTGAGAACCGCAACTCGGTGATCTCCGAGGTGACGCTGGCGTCGTCCGGCACGTACTACATCATTGCCACGCACTATGGCCTGAACTTCGGTGGCACGCAGGGCACCTACACCCTGACTCTGGTGCAAGACTAGCGCGCGCCGTTCTGCGTGTGGGCTGGTGCCCGCTGCCGTGCTGTGGCAGCGGGCGCTGTTTTTGATGGTAGGGCAATCGTTATCGTGCGCACTACTTTACCTCACTCCCTGGCCTCGCTACGCTCGGCCTTTCCCCCTCTCCGCCAGCGGAGAGGGGGAGGCGAGGCGCGTTAGCGCCGAACGGGGGTGAGGTCAACAGCACGGCAGACGGCCTGACAGGTTTCACCCGCCCCCTGATCGCCATCCCCGAAGACCAACACAGCCGCAGGCTTGCAGTTCTCAGTCCACACGCCGAACCGCTTCGCACTGCTCGCCACTTGTTTTATACTGAAGGCAGCGCAAGTGATTTCTGGGGAGGTGGGCCTTGCTGGAAATCGTCAATCTTGACCAGAAGCTAGGCAAGAAGGAATGGAAGGCCCGGCGATCCGCGTACCAGCAGCGTCTCTATGACCTGGAAAAAGCCGCCTTCGACACGGGCGTGCCCACCGTCATCCTCTTCGAGGGCTGGGACACGGCGGGCAAAGGCACCTGTGTCCGAACGCTGACCTCGCGGCTCGACCCGCGCGGCTTCACCGTCTGGCCGATCCGCGCCGCGCGCACCTACGAGCAGAAGCGCCCCTGGCTATGGCGCTTCTGGAACAAGCTGCCGAACTACGGGCATATGGCTATCTTCGACCGCAGTTGGTACGGGCGAGTGACGGTCGAGCGGCTGGAACTGGGCCTGTCCCAGCGCGAGTGGATGCGCGCCTACAACGACATTGTGGACTTCGAGCGCCTGATGGCCCTCGATGGCTACGTGATCGTCAAGTTCCTCCTGCACATCTCCAGGCAAGAGCAGGCCCGGCGCTTCCGCCAGATTGAAAAAGACCCGCTGGAAAGCTGGCGGCTGGAGATGGAAGACCGCGAGCGCCATCGCAACTATGAGACCTGGCTGCTCGTCTACGAGGAAATGTTGGAACGCACCGACACCAGCTTCGGCCCCTGGACTATCGTCGAGGCAACCGACCGCAACTTCATGCTCGATAAAGTCTACCGCACGCTCATCCGGGCAATGGAAGCGCGCCTGGGCGAGCTTGGCGCGGTGCCACCCGTGATCAGCGTGGCCGAGGCGCAGGGAGACGAGGCCTATGCTTGAGACGGTTGACCTCACCAAGAGGCTCGCGCCGGACGAGTACAGAACCCGGCTGATCGCGTTGCAGGTGCGGCTGGGCGAGCTAGGCTACCAGGTGTACGTGCAGGGGCGGCCCCTGATCATCGCCTTTGAGGGCTGGGACGCGGCGGGCAAAGGGGGCGCCATCCGCCGGCTGACCGAGCGCCTCGACCCGCGCGGCTATGTGGTGCACGCCATCAGCGCGCCCAGGGGCGACGACGCCGAACATCCTTACCTGTGGCGTTTCTGGCGGCGGCTGCCGGAGGCGGGACAGATCGCCATCTTCGACCGCACCTGGTACGGTCGCGTGCTCGTCGAGCGCATCGAAGGATTCTGCACGGAAGACGAGTGGCACCGCGCCTACCGCGAGATCAACCAGTTCGAGCGCCAGCTTGTGGACTTCGGCACCATCCTCCTCAAGTTCTGGTTGCACATCAGTCAGGACGAGCAGCTCAGGCGCTTTGAGGAGCGGCGCGACACACCCTACAAAACATGGAAGCTGACCGACGAAGACTGGCGCAACCGCGACAAATGGGACCCGTACGCAGAAGCGGTCGAGGATATGTTGCTCAAGACGAGCACCACAGTGGCCCCCTGGACAGTCGTGCCCGCCAACGACAAGCTCTATGCGCGCGTGCACGTCCTGCAAACCGCCGTTGACACCCTGGAGCGCCAGCTTGACCTATCTTTCGAAGCGGAGACAGCCGCCAGACGCAGCAACTCCAAGAAGCGCCACAAGAAATAGCGCAGCAGGTGGGCGAATCAAAGCGCCCCGCGTCACCAGGGCGAGGCGCGAGCTTTCTGAGAACGCGATTACAGAGACGCGCGGATGGTTGCGGCGAGTGTCTGGGTCTGCGGGTCCGGCTCCACATCCAGCGAGCGCTTAAGTTCGCCCGCCAGGCGGTCGAACACGTCCAGCGCCTCCGCCGGCCTGCCCATCTTGTGGTAAAGCTCCATGATGTGCCGCACCAGGTCTTCGCGCTGCGGGTTGGCGGCGGCAGCGCGCAGGAAGAAGCCCAGCGCATTGTGCTGCGCGTTCTGCTTGGCGTATAGCCGCGCCAGCCCAGCGAGCGCCTCAGCATAGCTGCCGGCTAGCTCGGCGCGGCGCTGCGCGATCCACGTCTGCTCCAGCGTGCTCAGCAGCGGCCCACGATAGAGGTCAATCGCGTTGTGCAGCAACACAAGCGCCTCGTCATCGGTGGCAACGGCAGCATTCTGCACAGCTTCGGCGAACTTGACCACATCGTAATGCAGCTCAAGCTCCGGCGAGATGCGGTAAAACCCCGACCAGTATACGGTCAGGTCGGTGCCCAGAATCTCGCTGATCTTGCGCTTGGTGACGTGAAAGACATTCGTCGCTTCGCGGGTGTTGAGGTTGGGCCAGAAGGTCTGGAAAATCTCGTCGCGCGTGGTCATGCCGCGATCCACGAAATAGAAGAACAGGGTGCGCGGCAGCACGCCGTCCCAGTGGGTGATCAGCCGCCCGTTGATCAGCACGCGGCCCGGCCCAAGCGCCCGCACTTCCAGCACTTTCTTGTCCGAAAGGCGCACATAGTCCAGCATCATCTTGTCCGGATTGACCGGGATGATGGCCGTGCGCGGGCGCAGTTCTGGCGCGCCAAGCAGTGGCATGGGCAGTTCGCGCGTGCTGAGAATCAGCCGGCTACCCTCTTGAAGCTGGGCCACAAGGGCCTGAATGAAAGGGGTGACTTCTTCCGGGCGGGCATAGTCATAGGCGCTGACGACGAGGGTGACACCGCCCTGCTCCGCCATGACCCCGGCCAGCACGGCAGCGCTCTCGGCGGGCGACGTGTGCGCCGGAAGCACGACCCCAAGCTGCGTGGCAAACGCTTCGTGAAGCTGCGCGATCAGCCTGCTCAGGGGGAGATCGGGCTGGGCCACATTGATGAAC
>JAGPFT010000287.1 GCA_018056405.1 Anaerolineae bacterium | reverse complement strand
GCCGGGTTGGTGATGAAGTTAGCGGCGGCGATGCGATCTGTCGTCGTCTGGTAGGCGGCGGCCAAGGTGCGCAGTGTGTCGCCAGGAACGACGCTGTGTGTGATCGGCGCGCCGGGCACGTCCAGGTGTGCGTTGGGGATGAGCAACCGCTGACCGACGCTGATGTAGCGCGGATCGCTGATGCCGTTCGCAGCCGCAATAGCTTCGACTGTTGTCCCGTAGTGCATGGCGATGCGGAACAGCGTCTCGTCGCGCTGCACCACATGGATGGTCGTGCCGCCCACCGACGGCGATTGGCTCCCGTCCTGAGCCAGCGCCAGGCGCAGGCCAGCTACGCCCCACAAGATGATCAGCAAGGCGACGAGAGGTATGGATCGGTGTGGCAGCCGGATCATTCTGACGGTCTCGCGCGTATGAGGTCGTAGAGGTTCTGTGATTGAACGAGTCTGGCCAGGGCGTCGTTCGCCAGGGCCAGCCCTTGCTCCGCTGAGCCTGCCAGATTGTAGCCCCAACAACTCGCTTCGTACAGGGCGCGTGCCTCCAGCGCCAGGGCCAGCCCCTCCTGCTGGAGGCGAATGGCGTCGGCAAGCTGGGGGTCGGCGGCGGTGGGCGAGTCCAGGAGGGATTGCTGCTCCGGCGGCAGGGCAAAGGCGGCGGGCCAGGGGGTCAGCGTGCAGTAACTGGTCGAAACCTGTCCTTGCGGTGAGAGCGCCTGCTCCCACTGGTTAATCATGCCCGTCCCGTAACTGTTCTTAAGGTCGCCCATGACCGCGTAACGCTCGCGCAGCGCCACGAGAATGGCGCGGTAGTCGAGGTCGGGGAAGGGCAGCGTCGCCGTCGGGGACGGGGTGGCCGTAGGCGTGCGCGTCGGCGTCGGTGAGAGGGTTGGCGTGGGTGTGACGCTGGCCGGGACGGTCGCCGAAGGGGGCACCGTTGCGGTGGGCGTGGTTGGCGTCGGAGTCAGCGAGGGGGTAGCCGTGGCCGTCGGCAGCGGTGTGATCGTCGGGCCGACGGTGGGGGCCGGGCTGACGATGGCCCGCTGAAACTGCTCGCTTGCTTCCTGAAGCTGGTTGTCCACTTTGTCAAGCTCGACTGCCGATGCCAGGATGCGCTCTGTCTTGGTGGCCGGATTCTGGCAGGCGATGTTGAGCAGCAGCAACGCCCTTTGCAGCGCCGGCAGCGCGGCGTCTACATTCATGGCGGCGATGTGCAGGTCGGGGTAGGTGACCTGATCAATGGCTGCCAGTCCCACTGGCTCAGGCACGCTGTAGTCGAAGTCGCACGTCAATTCCCCCGTCGCGTCGGAGATGGCGATCTCGCCGCGCAGATCGGTGGCCAGTTGCCGGGCGTCGCGCAGGCGCGACTCGACCTGGGCGAGCACATCCTCGCGCGGCGAGGGCGGCTGATCAAAGATCGAGCCGGACGGCTGATCAGTCTCCTCGTCATTGTCCTCGCCCAGAAGTGTCAGGCCGTTGAGCGCCAGCGACACCAACAGCAGTACGACCAGCGTCCCTGTCGCCAGCCGCAAGAAGCGGCGACCCGGCGGGAAGCGCCGCGTGCTGTGCCCTTCCTGCCGCGCTTTGAAGACGGCCAGGGCCTCGCGCGCTGCGTCACGGACTCCCTCATCGTCGTCCTGAAGGTAGGCGTTGCGCAGGAAGGGGATCACTGCCGGATCGCCGGTCTTGGCGAGCTTGCGGCAGGCAATGCGACGCTGCCGGGGGCGCTTCGCTTCGCTAAGCTGTCCGGTCAGGTCGTCCCAGGATGGCTTGTTCATCGGGCATCCTCACGGAGACAAGCGCGGCCCAGGGCCGGGGCACCCCTCACGGCGCGACGACGGTGAACGTGCAGCTTCCCTGGTCCACTTCGTTGGCGGTACCGGGGCCGAAGCGCTCGTAGCCATCGGTGATGGCCTCATCCCATGTCAGGCGGAAGTCCACACGATGCTCGCCTGGCTGGAGCTTGCCCACAGGATAGTACCAATACGTGAACCAGAGGCCCCCCTCGCGGATCATCTCGGTCGCGTAGCGTTCCCAGTTTTCCAGCAGCTTGTCGTCCAGGCGCACTTCATAGTTGGCGTTGAGCAGGTGCTCATCCATGTATTCCGGGCGGGTCACGAACCAGCTCCACTCGATGTACACATCGTCGGTCGTCTTGGGACGCGGCGGGCGAACGCCCTTGAGCTGGCAGTAGGCGAGAATCTCGACGCGGTTTGGCTCTGGCGTGGGCGCGGCGCTGCTGGTTGCTGGCGGAGTCTCGGCCAGGCTGCTGAGCGCGGCGAAGTCGGTGTTGACCAGCGCCCCCAGCGCCCACAGATAGCGCACTTCGCCGTCCTCGTCGCTGAGGGCGACCTTGTACCACTCGCGCCCGTTGGCGTCGGTCTGCGCGCCAAGCACGCCGACCTCGGTGCCGGGCCGCACGCTGAGCACGATGTCATAGTCGGTGCCCGGCCCGGTGCGCAGGTTGACGTTTTCGGTCGAGCGGATCACCCCGGCGGCAGTGGGTGTGACCGTTGGGGTCACGGTAGGCGTGAGGGTGGGCGGGACGGACGTTGCTGTCGGTGAAGGGGTAGTGGAGGGTGTGAAGGTGGCGCTAGGCAGCGGCGTCGCCGTGAAGCGAGGCGTGAAAGACACGATGGGGGCCAGCGTGCGTGTGGGCACCTGCAACGCGGCGGCATCGCCGCTGCTGGCGGGAGAAGGTTGGGTGGGCGCGGCTTCTTGGCAGCCAGCGAGCACCAGGAGGGACGCGAGCAGAAGCCAGATCATCCAACGGGCGTTTGGGCGCATCCGCTTTTCCTCCGCATACCGTTCTCCATCAACGGAGTCCAGCTTAGCAGCATTCCAGCCTGCACACAAACCGCATCCCCGCTGGGTAGAGCTATCCCACGCAGGAACCTTTGGCAGGAGTCAGGCGAAACCAGCAGGCGGGTTGCCCGGCGGCGCGCTCTGGTGACCGGAGGCGAGCAGCAGGCGGACCCGGTCAATGAGGTTGTTGGTGGCATAGGGCTTGGTCACGTAGCCGTCCGCGCCTGCCTCCAGCACGTCGCGGATCGTTTTCGGCTCGACTCTGGCCGACAGCACCAGCACCGGCACCCGGTCAAAGCGAGAATCGCTGCGGATGCGGCGCAAAATGTCGAAACCATTGACATGCGGCAGCATCAAATCTAATATGATGAGGTCAGGCGTGTGGCCGGCCAGGTAGTGTAGAGCTTCCTGCCCATCGGCGATGGTGGTGCTGCGCGCGCTGATCCGCCGCAGGAGCAGCACCATCAGCTTGAGCAATTCCGTGTCGTCGTCAATTACGGCAATGAGCGGGGCGGCATTCGGTTGTGCTTCGCTCACGACAGACTTCCTCGCTGATCTGTTGATCCGCTGGGGCCGGTTTGTCCACGAGTGATGTTCTTCGCCAAGGACACAGGACTGTCTGGCTAAGAGACCGTTTGAGAAGCCTTGTACCTGCTTCTGCCCCCCATCCCCAGCCCTTCCCCCACGAGGGGGGAAGGGAGAAAAGCGCGCTCTCCAGGCCCCTCCCTCCTTGTGGGGGAGGGGTTTGGGGCGGGGGGAACAGCTTCTCAAAGGGTCTCTAAGCATGTTTTACACCGGCTCCAATTGCCGGGCAAGTTTTGCGGGCAGTGCATCGTTGTGGCATCTGGCGTGTTTTCATAGTAGCATGGGCGGATAGCTGCTTGCGCAGGGCAAGCAGGGAAGGACAGGGTGATGGGACTGGGACTGGTTGTGCTTGTCATCGCCATCGGCTATGTCATCGGGTCATTCCCGACGGCGTACCTGGTCGCGCGGACGAAAGGCGTTGACATCTTCACGGTGGGCAGCGGCAACATGGGGGCGACGAATGTCACCCGCGCCGTCGGGATGCGCTATGGCCTGTTGGTGTGGGCGATTGACGGGGTGAAGGGGATTCTGGCCATCCTGCTGGCCCGCCTGATCGTGCCCGATAGCCAGACGACGGCAAGCGTGCTGGCGGCTGTAGCGGCTGTTGCCGGGCACAACTGGTCGCTGCTGGCCACGCTGTTGACGGGCAGCATTCGCGGCGGCAAGGGCGCGGCGACGGCGATGGGCACGTTCATCCTGCTGGCTCCCACGCTGTTGGTGGCGTTGGTGTTGGCGATTGCCATGGCCATCGTGCTGCTGACGCGCTACGTCTCGCTCGGCGTGCTGACGGCGGTGGCGGTTGCCGGGGTTGCTTTCCTGGCGCTGGTCCTTGCGGGCTGGATGGACCCCATCTACACTGTGTACTTGTTGGCGGGCTGGATGGTTTTCGTCCGGCACCGCGCCAATATTGTGCGTCTGCTGGCTGGCACCGAGCGGCGGCTCGGCGAGCGCGCCTGAGTTCTGCCCCCCCGGTTTCCGGTTGTGAAGACGCCCGGCTTCTGTTGGACAGGCCGGGCGTTTCTTGTGTGCGGGCTGCGCAGCCTGGAGGTAAGGCTACTGCCAGCGTCACACGTATCGCTGACAACCTTTGCACGCACCCGGCTATCGGGGTCCATGAATGACCTGTTGCGAGGGGAGTTTAGGAATGCTCGCTAGAGGCTTCCCCCCTCCATCCCCCCTCCAGCCGAGCTAGAGGGGGGACGATCGGGCAGGCGGTTCTCCCCTTCCCCTAGCTTGGCTGGGGGAAGGGGCCAGGGGATAGGGGCGTTCTGGCGATTGCCCAACAACTTGCAGGTGGCCCCTATGCATCGCGCCCGGTTATCTTTGGGCGAATGGCTATGCTATAATGCTG
>JAGPFT010000286.1 GCA_018056405.1 Anaerolineae bacterium | reverse complement strand
CCCTCTCCACACGCGGAGAGGGGACTGAGCCAGATACTTACTCCCCCTCTCCATATATGGAGAGGGGGCCGGGGGGTGAGGTCTGCAACCGATCTCTGCACCTGCCCCCAAATCCGAATGCACCCCAAGTGCTGCCCGGTAGGGTGCGGGGCGCGTGAATGTGCTAGAATAGCGCCGTTGTGCGCTGTCTGCGCTGGAGATGTCCTATGGATGACAACTTCGTCGCCCCTATTCCGCCGGACTCGCTCGACTCGTTCTGGTCTGGCGCGTTGCCTTTCAGCGAACACCCGGCGGTAGTCTACCTGGCCAGCCTGTCCGAAGGGTCGCGGCGGACGGTGTACCAGGCGCTAAATGCCATGGCCGGTCTGCTGTCCGACGGCCAGCTTAACGCTTTCCAGCTCAACTGGGCGGCGCTGCGCTACCAGCATACGGCAGCCGTGCGCGCCCAGCTTGCCGCGCGCTACAAGCCGGCGACAGCGAACAAGATGTTGTCGGTGCTGCGCCAGGTGCTTCACCACGCCTGGAAGCTGGGCCAGATGAGCGCGGAAGACTACCAACGGGCGCGGGCTGTTGAGAACGTCAAGGGCGACTCGCTGCCGGCCGGGCGCAGCCTGGGCGCGGGGGAGTTATCCGCGTTGATCGGTGCCTGCGAAGCAGACCCGTCCGCGGCGGGGGCGCGCGACGCGGCCATCATCGCCGTGATGTACGCGACAGGAGTGCGGCGGGCGTCGGTTGTGTACCTCGATCTGGCCGACTATGACGCAGAAACGGGCACGATGCGCGTGCGCCAGGCCAAGCGGCGCAAGGAGTATCTCGTCTACCTGTCGCAGGACGGGGCGCAGCGTGCGCTGGCCGACTGGCTGACCGTGCGCGGGGACAGCCCTGGGCCGTTGTTCTGGCCGGTGTCCAAAGGCGGAGCGATGGCGAATCGCCGTCTGAGCACGCAAGCTATCTACAACTTGCTGCTCAAGCGGGCGCGACAGGCGGGCATCAATCACTTCTCGCCGCACGACCTGCGCCGCACGCTGGCCGGCGATCTGCTCGATGCCGGGGCCGATATTGTCACGGTGAAGCGCATTCTGGGGCACGCCAGCGTGGACACGACCGCGCGCTACGACCGCCGCCCGGAAGAAGTCAAACGCAAGGCGGCCAACCTGATCCACGTGCCTTACCGGGGGCGCAGGCAGAAACGCCTGGAAGACGGGTAGTGCGCCTCCCGGATCATTGCGAGCGAAGGAACTCGCGCAACGCCGCCAGCGCGCGCGCCCGCATCGAGATGCGCATCTTCTCTTCGCGGGGCATCTCGCCATAAGTGAGCGCGTAGCCGTCCGGCTGGAAGATGCTATCCCAGCCGAAGCCGTACGCGCCGCGCGGCTCGCGGGTGATGACCCCTGTCGTCTGGCCGGTGAAGGGGTGCAGCGCGTGCCCGTCGTACAGGCACAACGCGACAGTGGCCTGGGCGCGGCGGTCGTCCCAGGCGTCAAGCTGGCGGCAGAGGCCCGGCTCGCCGACCGCGCCCAGCACCCACTTGATCAGCGCGCCGGGGTAGCCGTTCCAGGCGAAGATCGCCAGCCCCGTATCCTCCACCAGGACCGCACCTGCGCCCAGATGCTCGAACGCCTGGCGCGCTTTGTGCCCGGCGACCTGGGCCGGATCGAGCGACTGAATCTCCGGCAGGTCGAGCGCGACGCGCGTGACGGCAACTCCGCAGCCGGCCAGCACACCGCGAATCTCGCGGTATTTTTCCTCGTTGGACGAGACGAAGGTCAGGCTTTTGATGGGCATGGTGGCTCCCGGTTATGATGGGCGCTGCGCGGCGGGTATTGTAGCACCGGCGCGGGCGTGCGGGCAGCAAAGCGCCTGCGATGTGCTGTTTCTCTGCCGGACATTCGCCATTCGTCGCCTGACACAGCGCAGGACTTCGAGTATGATCGGAGCATAAACACCTTTGCTGGCAACCCTTAGGAGAGAGACACCCTATGGCAGCTTTGACGATTGAAGAGATCAAACAGGGACACAAGCTCCTGGCCGAGTTCACTTACGAAACCCGGCCCGTCGCACGCGGTTATGCCAACCGCACGTTGTACGTTGACCTCTCGACGAACACGATCCGCAGCAAGCCCGTCACCCCGCAGATGAAGGACCTCTTCACCGGCGGCAGGGGCTTCTGCTTGTGGCTGCTGTGGAACGCCGTCCGGCCTACCACGCGCTGGGACGACCCGGAGAACGAGATCGTCATCGCGGGAGGCCCCATCGGTGGCATCACGGCCTATCCGGGGTCCGGCAAGTCCACCGTAGTGACGGTCTCACCGCTGACCGGCTCGGTGATTGACAGCAACGCAGGCGGCTACTTCGGCCCGTATCTGAAGTTCTCTGGGTGGGATGCATTGGAGGTGCAGGGTATTGCCGAGCGCGACGTGATCCTGGTGATTGACGGTGACGAGGGACGGGTAACTCTGGAGGAAGCGCCGCTCGAAGACATCAACACGCACCTGATCGGGCGACAACTCACCGAGATGTACGCCCGCGACGAGCGTGATATGCGCAGCATCTCGGTGGTCTCCACCGGGCAGGGCGCAGCCTATTCACGCTATGCCAGTCTCAACCTGAGCTGGTACGACGTGCGCCGCAAAGAAGTGCGCGTCAAGCAGGCGGGGCGGGGCGGGGCAGGGCGCGTCTTTCGCCACAAGGGACTCAAGGCGATTGTGGTGCGCTACAGCCAGATGAGGGGCGACAGCAATAATCCGGCGGACATGGATTTGATTCGCAAAGCCGGCGCACGCATCAACAAGGAGATCGCCGAGCTAGACAGCAAGCAGAACAACATGCGCAAGATCGGTACGGGGCACCTGCCGCCCATTATGAACGAGTTCGACCTGCTGCCGGTCAACAACTACCGCTATGGGTCGCATCCTCTCGCCGGCAACTTCGACAGCAAAGTGTGGGAGGAGACATTCACCCAGGGGATGCCCGACGGTTGCTGGTATGGCTGCACGCTGTCGTGCGCTCACGGCGTGGATCACTTCCACCTGCGCACCGGGCCGTACAAGGGCCAGGTGGTGCTGGTGGACGGGCCGGAGTACGAGACCATCGCCGGGCTGGGGTCGAATATCGGCGTGTTCGACCGGCTGGCCGTCATCGAGCTGAACTTCTACTGCGACACCTATGGCATTGACACGATCTCCTTCGCCAATTCGCTGGCCTTCGCCATCGAGTGCTTCACAGAAGGGATCATTGATGAGACGGTCACGGGCGGGATCACGCTGCGTTGGGGCGACGCCGAGACAGCCCTGGAACTGCTGCACCAGATGGTGCGCGGCGAGGGCTTCGGCTACCTGGTCGGCCAGGGCGTGCGCTACCTGAAGCGGTTGTTCGTCGAGCAGTATGGGGCCGATCCACAGTTCGTCCAGGACATCGGCATGGAAGTCAAGGGGATGGAAATCTCCGAGTATATGACCAAGGAGTCTCTGGCGCAGCAGGGCGGGTACGGCATGGCTCTCAAGGGCGCGCAGCACGACGAAGCCTGGCTGATCTTCATGGACATGGTGCGCAAGGAACTGCCGACCTTTGAGGCGAAGGCCGAGGCGCTGCACTACTTCCCGATCTGGCGGACGTGGTTCAGCCTGCACGGGCTGTGCAAGCTGCCCTGGAACGACATCATGCCGGCCAATAACAAGGAAACCGCTGAGCCGAACAAAGTGCCAGAGCACATCGAGAACTACACGTGGCTGTACGAAGGGCTGTCCGGCAAGCCCACGACGGCAGAGGACTTGATCGCGCAGTCGGAGCGGGTCTACAACTTCCAACGCTTGCTGGCGCTACGGCTTGGCTTTGGGACGCGCGAGCACGATGCCCTGCCGTATCGGGCGAAGGGGCCGGTGACGGTGGACGAGTACGAGTCGCGGGCCGAGCGCTATGACAGGCAACTCGCCGAGGAAGTGGGCATTGACCCGGCAGGGCTGACCGTCGAGGAGAAAGTCGCGGCGCAGCGCCGCTACCGCGAGGCGCGCTACGAGCAGCTTATGGACGCCGTGTACCAACGGCGTGGCTGGAGCGTGAACGGCATCCCCACGCTGAGGAAGGTGCGCGAGCTGGGCATTGACTTCCCAGAGGTTGTGGCGCTGCTGGCCGAGCACGGCGTGACGGAATAAGTAGGCCGGAACAGAGATGTGTCAACACAAGGCCCCTGCTGGGTGCGTGCAAAGGTTGTCAGTGAGTCGCATGGCGCAGGGCCATTGACCTCACCCCCTGGCCTCGTCCCGCTCGGCCAAGAACCAGACTTCCGAAGTCTCCTGCGGCGCGCGCCCCTTCCTCACGCCCGCCTTACCTCACCCTCTGGCCTCGCCGCGCTCGGCCAAGAACCAGACTTCGGAAGTCTTCGAAGACTTCCGAAGTCTCCTGCGGCGCGCGCCCCTTCCTCACGCCCGCCTTACCTCACCCTCTGGCCTCGCCCCGCTCGGCCTTTCCCCCTCTCCACCACGTGGAGAGGGAGAATCGGGCCGCTATTGTAGTGCGGATGCGTTACGCGGTGGTGTGAGTGAAGGCGGCGGGCGTTATCGAATCCTCAATCCTCAGGGGGTGCATTCGGATTTGGGGGCAGGTGCAGAGATCGGTTGCAGACCTCACCCCCCCGGCCCCCTCTCCATATACGGAGAGGGGGAGTAAGTATCTGGCTCAGTCCCCTCTCCGCGTGTGGAGAGGGGATTGAGGGGTGAGGTAAACCCGCGCAGCGGGCTTCTCAACCGGTCCATC
>JAGPFT010000285.1 GCA_018056405.1 Anaerolineae bacterium | reverse complement strand
AGAGGCGTATTGACGCAATTTAGAGGCCATTTGAGAAGTTGTTCCTCTCACCCCAAACCCCTCCCCCACAAGGAGGGAAGGGCCTGGAACGCGCGCTTTTCTCCCTTCCCCCCTCGTGGGGGAAGGGCCGGGGATGGGGGGAAGAGGCAGGTATAAGGCTTCTCAAACGGCCCTTAGAGACCATTTGAGAAGAAGGACCACTCCCGCCCTAAATCCCTCCCGCCAACAGGGAGGGGCTTGAGCTTGCTCCCCCTTTCTCCGCGCGCGGGGAAAGGGGGCCGGGGGGATAAGGGTTGGAAAGCCTTCTCAAGCGGTCTCTTAGGTTCGCGTGGACACCCCGCCCCTATGTGCCGCGCCTGGTATCCGCGCCAATCCGTGAGTCTGCATCAACCCCGCCTCTACAAACGTGCCACCCGCCGCCGAGTCCGTGCGCCTGGCCCAGCCTGACCGCCCTGAAGAGGCCGCCATGTCCGCCCGTCATGCCGAACGACTTGCCCGCGCACAGTGTGCCCTGGAAGGGCTTTCGGTGGGCGATGCGTTCGGGCAAAGCCTGTTCGTCCCGCCGATGGTCTTGCGGCATGTGGTCGCCACGCGCAAGTTGCCCGTCGCGCCCTGGTACTTCACCGACGACACCAACATGGCACTGTCGGTCTACCAGGTGCTCAGCCGGCACGCGGGCATTGACCAGGATCGCCTGGCGCGCAGCCTGGCCGAGCGCTACGACCGCGCGCGAGGTTACAGCCTGGCCATGCGCAGCCTGTTGCCCGCCCTGCGCCAGGGCGCGTCGTGGCGCAAGCTGGCCCCAACGCTGTTTGGACGCCAGGGGTCCTATGGCAGCGGAGCCGCCGTGCGCGCCGCCCTGGTGGGCGCTTACTTCGCCGACGACCTCCCCACGGCCATCGAGCACGCGCGCGCCTCTGCCGAGGTGACACACAGTCACCCCGAAGCAACTGCCGGGGCTGTAGCCGTAGCAGCGGCAGCAGCCATCGCCTGGCAAGGGCGAGCCAGCAATTCCCGACCCGCGCGTGAGCAGTTCCTCGGCCACTTGATGTTGCTCGTGCCGGCCAGCAAAGTGCGCGAAGGGATTCGCCGCGCCCGCGACCTCCCCTCGTCAGCGACAGTCGAGGAGGCTGTCGCCGAACTGGGCAACGGCAGCCGGGTCACCGCCCAGGACACAGTACCCTTTGCCCTGTGGTGCGCCGCCCAACACCTGGACGACTTCTCCGAAGCGCTCTGGCTGGTGGTCAGTGGCATGGGCGATACCGATACCACCTGCGCCCTCACCGGAGCGGTGGTGGTCATGGCGACTGGCGCGGACGCCATCCCCCTCGCCTGGCGCGAAAGCCGCGAGCCGCTGCCGGACTGGGCGTTCAACGGGCCAGGTCGCTGACCGGCGGGAGTATGGGCAAGAGGCGTCAGGCCGTTTGGCTGCACCTGTTGACCTCACCCCCGCTCCAGCATGGCTATACATGACTCACATCTTGGGCCGTGCCTGTTCCCCCCATCCCCGACCCTTCCCCCACGAGGGGGGAAGGGAGAAAAGCGGCGGGCCTGCTCCCCTTCCCTCCGGTCTATACAGCAGCGCGGGGAAAGGGACTGGGGGATAGGGGGCGTTTGTGGGTAACGCATAGCCAGCATGGAGAGAGGGCAAGCCGAGCGCAGCAAGGCCGGAGGTGAGGTAAACCTGGGCGCAGCAGAGCAGCGCCCCTTAAGGTTCCCAGGCGTGTGGTATGGGCGGAAGGCTCCTCCCCCTGCCCCCTCCCCGGCAAAGCCAGGGAGGGGGAAAAGCACCCCATCGGACGGTCAAAGTCCCCCTCTCTAGCTCGGCTGGAGAGGGGGATTGAGGGGGAGAGGCCTGTAGGGGCGGGCGCTCGAACGCCAGACTTCCGAAGTTTTGGAAACTTCGGAAGTCTGGTGCGGCAGAAGGCCCCTCCCCCTGCCCCCTCCCCGGCAAAGCCAGAGAGGGGGAAAAGCACCCCATCGGACGGTCAAAGTCCCCCTCTCTAGCTCGGCTGGAGAGGGGGATTGAGGGGGAGAGGCCTGTAGGGGCAGACAGCAGCGCGAGAAGCATTGAGAGGGCGACCGATCAACCTCACCCCCTGGCCTCGCGGCGCTCGGCCTTTCCCCCTCTCCAACGTGGAGAGGGGGTGGCGAGGCGCGTCAGCGCCGAGCGGGGGTGAGGTCTGTATTTCGGCGGGAGGCCCCTCCCCCTGGCCCCCTCCCCGGCAAAGCCAGAGAGGGGGAAAAGCACCCCATCGGACGGTCAAAGTCCCCCTCTCTAGCTCGGCTGGAGAGGGGGATTGAGGGGGAGAGGCCTGCGCAGCCAGGCTTAAGTTGGTGCATATGGGGCGCAGCAGAGCAGCGCCCCTACGTGCCGCGCGTGGTATCCGCGCCGATTCGTTAATCTGCATCATGGAGAGAGGGCAAGCCGAGCGTAGCGAGGCCGGGGGTGAGGTGAAGCAGTCGCACGGGCGATGCGATTGCCCTAAAGAGAAAGGGGCGTCTAACACACCAGCACAACCCGCCGCGTCAGAAACACACAAGATCAGCGCAATATCCCCGTAAGAAACTCCGCTGCCATCTTACTGGCGCGCAAGCTACCTGCTACAATACAGGCATGTTTCTGCTACCTGACTACCGTGTCCGCCAGCGCGACTACCTGCTCAATATCAGCCGGGCGATCACCGCCCAGCTTGATCTGGGCGAGGTACTGCGCATGGTGCTGCAAGCGGCCACTTCCATGCTCAGCGCCGAGGTTGGCATTATTGCCTTGCGTGAAAATGGAGCCTTCCACACGCGCGCCATCATCGGCTTCGACCCGGAACAGGCATCGCTGTTCGATGGGCTGCTGGAGGAACTGCCAGCCCTTCCCCCACGTAATGATGAGGATGTCCAACAGCTTCACGCCAGAATGCGCAGCATTGCCCGGCGGATGGACCCCGCGCTGCGCCAGGTTGTCGCTCTACCCATGTCGGTGGCTAACGACATGCTGGGCATCATCTTCATCTTCCGCGCCTATGCGGGCACGCCCACCCAGAACGATTACGGGCTGCTGCAGAGCTTCGCCGACCAGGCGGCCATCGCCGTGCACAACGCGCGCATGTACGCCATCGTCAACCAGGAACGCCAGCGACTGGCAGCTATTCTGGAACACAGCGCCGACGGCGTGATGATCCTCGATGCCCACCTCCGCATCGAGTGGTGGAATCGCGCCCTCAGCTACATGACCGGCTGGCAGGCTGCCCAAGCCACCGGGCGCTTTCACGACGACGTGATCCGCTGGCGTCACCGCGAGATCGGCCCCAACCTGAGCGAAGCGATCCAGCAGGGGTGGCCTGGCCCGCGCACCGAGCTAAGCGCACCGGACACGATCTATGTGGAAGGCGATCTGGAGCGGCTGGACGGGTCTTCGCTCAGCGTCGGCATCACCTACGCAGCGCTGACCGACGCCAAAGGTGCCCTGCTCAACGTGATCGCCAACGTGCGCGACATCACGCATTTCCGCGAAGCCGAGCGCCTGAAATCCACATTCATCTCAGCGGTCTCGCACGAACTCAAGACGCCGGTTGCCCTGATCAAAGGCTATGCTGACGCGCTCAACCGTGACGACGCCGAGTGGGATCGGGCTACCATCCAGAACGGGCTGACCGTCATCGAAGAAGAAGCCGACCGGCTGGCCGAGCTGATCCAGAATCTGCTGGAAACGTCGAAGCTACAAGCCGAGGGCATGAAGCTGACCTACGATGATGTCAACCTGCCCGCCCTGGTGCAGCATTCCATCGAACGCTTCCAGACGCAGACGACTCAGCACACGCTGAGCGCCCACTTCCCCGACGACTTCCCGATCATTCGCGGCGACGCTCAGCGGTTGCATCAGGTTATTGACAATCTGTTGAGCAACGCGATCAAGTACTCGCCCAAAGGCGGCCCGATCACCGTCACCGGCGACTTCAACAGGACAACCGTGCGCGTGTCGGTGCGCGACCAGGGCATGGGTCTGCCGCCCGATCAGCTCGAGCGCATCTTCGAGCGGTTCTACCGGGTGGACAACAGCCTGGCGCAGAAAGCACCGGGGACAGGGCTGGGCCTGTACCTGGCCAACGCCGTGATCAAGGCGCACGGGGGCCGCATTTGGGCGGAGAACAACCCCGATGGCGGCGCTACGTTCAGCTTCCTCCTGCCGCGCGGCGACTGATGCCCCACATGCTCCCACAATAAGCATGGGTGTTCTGAGCGGGAGTGGCTTTGCTTGGCTCCGTCCCGACAAGGTGGCGTTGGCTTCTTCGGGTTCACGAACGACCTGTGAGGGGCGGCTATCTCGCCGTTGGGCTTGCCCCCATCCCCCAGCCCCTTTCCCCCGCGCTGCGCGGAGGGAAGGAGAGCAGGGCCGTCGCTTTGCTCCCTTCCCCTAGTTTTGCTGGGGGAAGGGCCGAGGATGGGGGCCTTCGACAACTGCCTGACAACTCGCTCGTGGCCCGTCTTTTTCTGGGTGCGTGCAAAACCTGTCAGGGTCGCGCCTCACCGCCCCCTCTCCACACGCGGAGAGGGGGCAAGCCGAGCGTAGCGAGGCTGAGGGTGAGGTCCATGCCCTGCGCCCAGCGAGTCGCTGTCAACCTTTGCACGCATCCTTTTTCTATAGCTCTATCGCGCCGCCCATGAGCGCGGTATACTCTTCCCGTTTGGCCGCCGGTTTCAGCCGGCCGCATGGTTCGCAGGAGTCTCCGTCATGAACCAAGTCATTCGTACCACCCTGAACTGCCCGCACTGCGGCCACAGGTTC
>JAGPFT010000284.1 GCA_018056405.1 Anaerolineae bacterium | reverse complement strand
GAAAGCGCCCCGTGCGGCGAACCAAGTCCCCCTCTCTAGCTCGGCTGGAGAGGGGGATTGAGGGGGAGAGGCCTGTAGGGGCAGGCGGCGATCAGACTTCCGAAGTTTCTGAAAACTTCGGAAGTCTTAGTGCGGCAGAAGGCCCCTCCCCCTGGCCCCCTCCCCGGCAGAGCCAGAGAGGGGGAAGATACGGCGTCTGCGATCAAAGTCCCCCTCTCTAGCTCGGCTGGAGAGGGGGCGGCGAGGCGCGTCAGCGCCGAGCGGGGGTGAGGTAAAGCCAAGAGCTACCCCAAGCCGCTGGTGGAAAAGGGGCCGGAAGATAGGGGTGAAAGTGCATAACAGACTCTAGACTCCGATGATGCGCAGGTCGCGCGGAAAAGTGGTCAGGCTCTCCGCGCCGTCCGCTGTGATCAGCACGTCGTCTTCGAGGCGCACGCCCACTTCGTCCGGCAGGTAGATGCCTGGTTCCACCGTGAAGACCATGCCCGGCTCCAATACCTGCGCGTTGCCCTCGACGATGTTTGGCCCTTCGTGCGCCTCCATGCCCAGGCCATGCCCGGTACGGTGCGTGAAGTAGGGGCCGAAGCCCGCCTCCTCGATCACCTGGCGCGTGGCGCGATCCACTTCCTGGGCGGGCACGCCCGGTTTCGCTGCGGCACGCCCGGCCCCATTGGCCGCCCGCACCACCTCGTAGACCTCGACCAGCCGGGGTGACGGCTCGCCCACGCTGAACGTGCGCGTGATGTCGGAGGCATAGCCGCGCACCGTCGTGCCGAAGTCGAGCAGCAGCGGCTCGCCCAACGCCAGGCGGCGCTCGCTCGGCTCGCCGTGCGGCAGGGCGCTATTCGGCCCGGCCAGAGCAATCGGCTCGAAGGGGTGCTTGCCGCCGCCGCGCTCAAGCTGGGCGACGGTCAGCAGCCCGGCCACTTCGCGCTCGGTCATGCCGGGCCGCACCTGGGCAAGGAGCTTTTCCAGCGCCGCCTCGCTGATGGCGATGGCTTCGCGCAGCGCGCGCACAGCCTCGGCGTCTTTGCGCAGACGTAGCGCGGCCAGCGCGTGCCCGGCAGGCACCAGGGTAGCGTCCAGGTATTCGTCCAGCAGGTTCGCTTCCAGCACGCGCATCCGCAATTCCTCGACACCGATCCGTTTGCCGCGCAGCCTCAGCGCGCCCGCCGCCGCCGCAAACGCCGCGCCGTAGCCCTCGCTGTCCGACCAGGGGAACAGCGTCATGGGGATGCCACAGGCGGCCAGGCGCGCCTCTTCGAGCGCGGGGACGACGGCAACCGGGTCTCTGCCCGGCACGAAAAAGAGCACCAGGGGGCGCTCCATCAGGTGAAAGTCTATGCCGGTCAGGTAATGCAGGTTTGCGCCGGGCACCAGGGCGATGGCCTCCAGTCCGGCACCAGCGGCGATCTCGTGAATCTGGTGTGCCTTGGGGTGAGTCATGGGATTGTGCGCTCCGTTGAGGGTTCTGGATTGCGGATTGCGAATTGCGAATTGCGGATTGGAAAACTCTTTCCACACGGCGAGTTTGTCAGACGCTCTCCACCGTTACCCCGCCGCCAACTGGCTGAGCATGGCGCTCAGATCGTCTTCGCTCAGCTCGCCCAGATGCCGGAAGCGCACAATTCCCTCCCGATCCACAAAGACCGTCGTCGGAAGCTGCGCGACCTCGAACAGGCGAAAGAGCGGGCCGTCCTCCTCGGCCAGGGCGACGGGCAGCGTCAGCGTGTAGCGCGCCAGGAACTCGCGGATCGCGCGCTCCGTCTGGCCCAGGTGCGGGTCGGTGATGGTGATCACGCGCACGTCTGCCCGCTCGTCTTGAAGCTGCTGGAGCAGCGGCATCTCGCGCTGGCAGGGCACGCACCACGTCGCCCAGAAGTTGAGCACGACGATCTGCCCGGCCAGGTCGCCGGGCCGGATGGCCCCACCGTCCAGCGTCTCCAGGGTGAGGTCCGGCAACGGCGCGCCGATCACCTCGTCCAGCGGCGGGAGGGTCGGGGGCAGCGCCGTCGGCAGGGGCGTCGGTGGGATGAACGTCACTGGCGCTGGACTGGGATAGAGGGGGAGCGCCTCGCCGTCGCCGTTCCAGGCATTGCCCTGCGCCAGAACCAGCGCCGCGCCGAGCACGCCGATCAGCGGGGGCAGCAGCAGCGGCAGCCAGCGCGCGCGCCGCCCCTCACGCCGGCGCGCGCGGCGCATGGCCTGCCGTGTGGCCCGGACCACGCGCATGAAGTGGATCGTCTGCGGGATCGGCTTGATGTAGCTCTTCTCGCCCTCGTAGATGGTGCGGATGGGCACGCCCACCAGCCGGTACCCACGCTGCACGCAGGTGACGATCATCTCGACTTCGAACTCGAAGCCCCCTTCGCGGCTGGCCAGCGTGGCTTCCATCATGCGCCGGCTGAGCAGCCGGTAGCCGGACTGGTTGTCGCGCACCGGCTGGCCCAGCGCCCACGAGAACAGCGCGCGCCCGACGGTGTTGGACAGGTTGCGCGGGAAGGGCATCTGGCGGAAAGTGCGCTCGCCGATCACCAGGTCGGCGTTCTGGGCGGTGAAAGCCTCCACGAAGGCGGGAATCTCGGCGGGGTCATGCTGGCCGTCGGCGTCGAGGGTGAGCACAGCGTCGTATCCGGCTTCCAGCGCCCAGCGGAAGCCAGCGCGCAGAGCCGCGCCCTTGCCCTGGTTCGGCTGCTGGCGCAGCACGGTCGCGCCCGCTTCTTCGGCGAGGCGAGCCGTGCCGTCGGCGGAACCGTCGTCCACGACCAGCACGGGCAGGCGCGCCCGCACAGCGGCCACGACACCGCCGACGCGCCCGGCTTCGTTATAGGCCGGGATCAGTGCCAGGAGGCGCGGCGATGAAGGACTGGCCTGGCTCATGGCTGCCGGGTGGCCTAGCGTGGCCGCATCCCAACGGTGCGCTCGACCGGCAGCACGAAGGCCACGCCGACGCCCTGCCAGTTCGGGTCTACCGCGCCAAGCACGTCGCCCGCCGCGTCAATCAGCGAGTCAACCAGATCATCGTCCACCACTGAGAAGATAATCTGGTTGGTTTCTTCCATCTGGCGCATGAGGCTGGTCAGCGAGACGATCAGGTTGATCTCCAGCGTCTTGCTCCGCTCGCGCAGCCGGTGCAGCCCATGACTCTCGATCAGGGTGACGCCGGGCGCGCCCAACTCCTCCCAGGCTTCGGCTACTTCCAGGCCTCGCTCAATCTTGGTGGTGATCACCAGCACCATTTTAGCCATATTTCGCTCCTACCCTTTGGCCGCCTGGTGCTCGGCGGCCTTCAGCGTTTCGGGCTGGCGGCCCTTGAAGACCCAACGCACCAATGGCGGCGTCATGACGGTGGTCAGCAGAATGACCAGGAAGGTTATTTCGAATAAGTCTCCCGACAGCAGGCCCTCGCTAAGGCCCAGCGCAGCGATGATCAGCCCCACTTCGCCGCGCGAGATCATGCACACGCCCAGCCGGAATGACTCGCCGCGCGCAAATCCACCCAGCCGCGCGCCAAACCCGCTGCCCACGATCTTGGAGACAACGGCGACGGCCAGCAGCAGGATCGCCAGCGGCACCTGGTCTCCGCCGATCTGAGCCAGGTCAGCGTGCAGGCCGACGTTGACGAAGAAAATCGGCACCAGGAAGGCATAGGAGATGTGATTGACCGTCTCGACGATCTGGGCATGCGGGCGCTCGGCGGTCTGGCTCAGCCCGACTCCGGCGATGAACGCCCCGGTGATAGCGGCCATGCCGCCCAGCGCATCCGCTGACCAGCCGAAGATGAGCGCGGCGATCAGCGCGAACGAGGCCGTGCTGCCCGCCAGGCGACGCGAGTAGAAGATACGGTTGAACAGCGGGGGCAGCACGTACCAGGCGACGGCCAGGGCACCCACCAGGTAGAGCATCATACGCACAAAAATCCAGACCAGATCGCCCGCCGAGGCCGAGGTGTCCGTCCCCGTCCCCAGGGTGGCAGTCACAATCGAGAGCAGCAGGATGGCCAGAATGTCATCCACGACGGCGGTGGCCAGCAAGCCAACGCCCTCTTTGGTGCGCAGCAAGCCCAGTTCCAGCAGCGTCTGGGCAGAGATGCTCACCGAGGTAGCCGCCAGCACCACGCCGGCGAAGATGGCCTCTTCCCTGGAGAAGTCAAAAAGCAGCACCGCCGGAGCGCCGAGCAGCACCGGGAGCAACGCGCCCAGCGCGCCGCCCCAGATGGCGACGCGCCCCACCTCCAGCAGCTCGTGCAGGTGTACTTCCAGGCCGACGGTGAACATCAGGAAGAGCACGCCCAGTTCGGCCAGCTCTTCGATGGTGACGGCGAGCAACTCCGGCTCGGCGAGGAAATCCCAGTGCAGCATGTTGAGCAGGGTGGGTCCGAGCACAATGCCGACCAGCAGCTCGCCGAAAACGCGCGGCTGGCCTATCGCTCGCGCGGCAGCGCCAGCGGTCTGCGCGCCGGCGATGATCAGCCCGATCACGAGAAATAACTGTGGAATATGAGAACTACCCATCGGCGATCCTTTCTGCTGCACGCCCGCGCGAGGCCGCTCTGCTGATCGGCAAGATGGCAGCGAGACCCGCTTCGCGCCGGGCGTGCAAACTTAGACAAGAACGTCGCACCAACTCTAGGGCGTATGATGCACTTTCAACCCCTATCCCCCAGCCCCTTTCCCCGCAAGCAGGGAAAGGGGCGCGATCTGCCCCTCCCTGCTGGCGGGGAGGAGCCACAGGGTGGGGTCAATGTGCCGCACAGGGCGTGCCCCGCTTCCCGCTGCGCCGAGCGCGTGGAG
>JAGPFT010000283.1 GCA_018056405.1 Anaerolineae bacterium | reverse complement strand
ATCTGCTCCAGGCTGGCTGGCACATCGCGATCTCCGTATTCGGCCAGCCGCTTCTCAAGCGGATTGGTATCCGACTTGTCGCTATACCCTACCAGGACGAGGCCGCCGAGCAAAACCACACCCGCCACAATCAGCACCAGAATTGTGATATTCATTCGACCCTCCCGAACGCCCCGTCGCGCAGTGAGCCTGCGTCAGTACTTGATATCTACAATCTTCTGGATGAGCGCAGCGCCCGTCGCAATCAGACCCAACCCGCAACCCAGCATAGGCCAGCCGCACATGCGATTCTCAACAAGATTCGACATATAGCCTGGACTCACCAGATACAGGAATATTGTCAGGATGATCGGCAACAACGAAATGAGCCAGCCCGTGATTCGTCCCTGGGCCGTCAGCACCGAGATTTCACCCTTCAGCTTGATACGGTCACGAATCGTGTGGCTGATCGAGTCCAGAACTTCCGCCAGGTTGCCACCGACCTCACGCTGGATGTTGACCGCCGTGTTGACCAAGTCCAGGTCATCGCTGGGCATCCGCGCCAGCAGATGGTCTAGCGCGTCTTCCAGGGAGATGCCAAGCTGCACCTCCATGACCACACGCCGAAACTCCGACGAGGTTGGCTCCGGTGCCTCATGTGAGATCGCTTCTATCGCCTGCGGCACCGCGTAGCCAGCGCGGAGGGCATTCACCCACAACGCCAGCGTATCAGGAAGCTGGTTTTCGAACAGCTTCAGGCGCTGGCCCTGTTTGCGCGCCACATAGATACGAGGGAAGAAGAAACCAGCCACCGCCGCCACCCCGCCGCCAATCGGCGAGGCAAAAAGCACCAAGCCGATGAGGAACCCCCCGACCCCGGTAATGACATGCAGCGCCATGAACTCGGAGACGGTCAGCTTCAGGTCGGCCCGCGCAAGCTGGACGCGCCATTTCTGCGCAAAACCCCGATCGGCCAGCATGGTATCGAGCCGGCGGGTGATGAGGCTCGCCTCATGGGAAGGATCGGGCTGCTGTTGGTCTTCAAAGTCCGTGAGCAGACTGCTGTATTCGGTTGTGTAACGTCCCAACCGCTCCTCAATCTGCTCGCGCCGTTCTGCACGAATACTGACGATCCCGGCAATCAGGATGATCACCGCCAGGACTCCTGCTACGCCGGCTATCGCAATCTCCATAGATGCCCACCCTCCCCCACCGTGCCCCGCCCTGAACTGGCACAGTGTGTTAGTAGGAGCCTGGTGTGCCAGCCCCTACAGTGTTACATGCGGGGTGACGCTCGCCGTCAATAGCGCGAGGTGCCAATTCCAAAGACCGAAGGTGGCAGGTGAATGCCCGACGCCTCGATCTTCTCAATGAACTTGGGGCGCAGCCCTGTCGGGCGGATACGCCCGATGACCTTACCAGCCTCCAGGCCGGTCTGCTCAAACTCAAAGATGTCGGACATCGTGATCACGTCCCCTTCCATCCCTTGGATCTCCGTGATCTTCACGATCTTGCGCGTGCCGTCTCGCATCCGTTCCTGGTGAATGATCACGTCGAGGGCCGAAGCCACCTGCTCGCGGATGGCGCGTACCGGCAGGTCCATGCCCGCCATCAAGCACATCGTCTCCAGGCGGGCCAGCGTATCGCGCGGGCTGTTCGAGTGCAACGTCGTCAGCGATCCTTCATGGCCCGTGTTCATCGCCTGGAGCATGTCCAGCGCCTCTCCTGCGCGGCACTCGCCAACCACAATGCGGTCGGGGCGCATACGCAGCGAGTTGACCACCAGATCGCGGATGTTCACCTCGCCACGCCCCTCGATGTTGGGCGGACGGCTCTCCAGCGAGACGACGTGCTCCTGGCGCAATTGAAGCTCGGCGGCGTTCTCAATGGTGATGATCCGCTCGTCGTTCGGGATGAACCCAGACAGGACGTTGAGCAGAGTCGTCTTGCCAGAGCCAGTGCCTCCCGACACGACAATGTTCAGCCGGGCAATGACGCTCGCACGCAGGAACTCAGCAATCTCAGGGGTAAGGGAGCCAAAGCGGATCAAGTCCTCGACGGTGAAGGGGCGCCGCGAGAACTTACGAATGGTGATCGTCGGCCCGCACAGGCTGATCGGGCGAATGACCGCATTGACGCGCGAGCCGTCAGGCAGGCGAGCATCTACCGTAGGCGAGCTTTCGTCAATGCGACGGCCCAGCGGTGCGACGATGCGATCCAGCACGCGCAGGACATGATCCTCGTCCTCAAACGTCACGTTAGAGCGCAGGATGTTGCCGGCGCGCTCGATGTAGACATTCTTGGGGCCGTTGACCATGATCTCGGTGATGGTGTCATCGGCGAGCAACGGTTCCAGCGGCCCGAAGCCCAGAATCTCGGCGACAATCGCTTCAAAGAGCTGCTGTCGTTCGGCACGTCCCAACACAAGGCTCTCTTCATTGAGGATGATCGTAAACAATTCCTCAATGGTTGTCCGCACTTCGGGAGAGCGAGGGTCTACGCTGGTGTCCAGCTCGGCAAGCAGCTTGTTCTGGACGCGCACCTTCAAGTCCTGGTAACCGCCCCCTTCACTACGACGGGCAGCGGCCACAGCGGAAGATGCTGCCGGTACCTGAGTCCGCCGGCGTACCTGTTCTAGCTTGGACTCATCGGGGTCGTCCGCTCCCTGTCCGCCACGCTCAATGCGCCGCAAAAGGGACATGTGTTACCTCCACTCCTCTCAACCTTCACCCGCCTCTGTCTCTACCATCCATTTTACACCCGTCCTACGAACCGCCGAACAACGCCCGTATGCCACTCTTCGAGCGTTGTTCGCCTGTCTGAGTGCCTTCTTCTGGCGCTTTCTCCTGTTCCACCGATTTACGCACCAGTGCCGCCAGGTCTACGAGTTCCTTGCCCGGAGGGCGCGATTTCATCTTGGCCACCAACGGCACGCCCTGGTTGACTGCTGTGAGCACTGCCTGGTCATCAAGGGGGATCGAAGCGACCACTGTATGCTTGAGATGTGCCTCGATAGAGGCGGTCGGCACAGCGCCACGCCCGCGCTCTCGCTCTGGTACCACCCGGTTGAGCACGAAGAGCACTTTGTCCGCCAACCCTGCCGGTTCCTTAAGCCCCTCCAGGAGGTCCAGCACCTTACGAATATTACGCACGGATGGAATCGTCGGGTTGGCTACCAGAATGATCCGCTCGGCAATATCGAACAGCTTCAGCGTGGTATCATCATATTGAGTCGGCGTGTCAACCACGATGAAATCATACGACTTCGCCAGCAGCTTGATGACCTCTTTCACAGCTTCCGAAGTGATGTCATAGGCCATCTCCGGGTGCGGTGGAGCGACCAGCACCTTCAGCCCGCTGCCGTGCGTCACCAGCACGCTATCAATCGTTTCTTGGTCAATATCGCCCACTGTCTTCGCCAGATCGGCGATGCTCGACGTGGATTGCACGTTCAGAAACGCATCTACATCACCAAACTGGAGATTGGCATCTACCAGCAGCACGCTGGTATCGGAGCGCATCAACGCCGCCGCCACGTTGGTAGCCAGCGTCGTCACGCCTGCGCCAGCCTGGGGGCTGTACACCACGACGATGTGCCCTGCCCCTACGGTCGGGGTGAGCACGCTGCGTTTGGCCTCGCGCGCCACCGCCGTCCGCAGCGAAGACATCTGCATCTCTTGCTGGCGGATTGGCTCATTGCGGTCGTAGACGCGGCGAATCGTCGCGTAAAGCTCCTCGCTGGAGATCGGCTTCGTGAGAAAGTCACGCGCTCCGGCCAGCATCGCCTGGCGCAGGTAGCCCGACTCATTCTGCACCGACATGATCACGACAGCAGCGGTGCGCACTGCTGTGCTGATCGCTTTCGTCGCTGTGATGCCGTCCATATCGGGCATGTTGATGTCCATCAGCACCACGTCGGGCTTGTGCTGCGTCGCGAGATCAATTGCCTCACGCCCTGTGCTCGCACCGTCCCCACCAACCACCTCGATATCCGGCTCAAACGCGAGCAGCTTGCGGATGTTCTCGCGCGTGTCCGGGATATCGTCCACGATCAGCACTTTGATGACTTGCTTCTCACTGCTCATTGGTGCCTTCCCGCTTCACCACCCTGACCCCATCCGCCCTTACCACATGCGCACCCCTAGTGATACGAGAAGGGCATGCGGACGCCAGCGCGAGCGCGTGCCCTTCATGCCATTTTAACGCAAAGACAATCGTTCTGACATGCGCTATTGTGTTGGCGCCCCAAGCGACTTGGCCAGGAAGTCATACAACTGCCCGATGTCGAACCGTCGCACGCTGGTGATGGGCGGCTCCAGCGCAAATTCCAGAGCGACAGGCGGCTGCGCGTTATACGTGCGGATCATGTAGTCAAGTGTCACCGGATCGGTAGCAACTTCGGTTGTATCGCCCGCCGCGCGCAGCGCCAGCGTGATCGGAATCTGCGCATCAACGGCCCAGGTCAACACCAGCGCTTCCTGTGGCGTCACGGCCAGGGTGATGATCAACGGCGCGAACGGCGTCGCTGTCACCTGGGGAGTCGCTGCTTGCTCGCCTTCGCCGGGCGGTGGGAGCGTTTCGATCTGCTGCGGCGTCGGCGTGGCCCCAATGATGTCTCCACCCGGCGGGAAGTACCCCACACGCAACACCCAGGCATCAGTCACTGTTCGCTGAGTCACCAATCGCGGGCGCTGCGACGTCTCGCTGGGACTCAGCAGCACCCCTTCCGGCGAGAGAGTGCTCGCCTCTGGGCGGCCCTGACGTGGCGAGCCGATGCTCAACTCGCCCGTCTCCAGGCGCGTGATCAGCGAAACGTT
>JAGPFT010000282.1 GCA_018056405.1 Anaerolineae bacterium | reverse complement strand
CGGGCTGATCCACCCGGAGATGGGCCACCTCCAACTGCCCATCCGCGCCGACGACCCGCTACAGCGCGGCGTGTGCCCGTTCCACGCCTACTGCTTCGAGGGGCTGGCATCCGGCCCGTCCATCGAGCAACGTTGGGGACAGCGCGGCGAGACGTTGCCACCCGATCACCCGGCCTGGGACCTGGAAGCGCACTACATCGCCCACGCGCTGATGGACATCATGACCGTGCTCTCGCCGGAAGGGTTTGTGCTGGGCGGCAGCGTGATGCACCAGCGGCAGCTATTCCCCATGATCCGCAGCAAACTGGCGGCGCTGGCCAACGGCTACTTCGTCCACCCGCGCCTGGAGACTTTTGAGGATTACATCGTCCCGCCGGCCCTGGGCGATGACGCGGGCGTGTGCGGGGCGTTCGCGCTGGCGCTGGGGGCGCTGGAGGAGAGCTAGGATGAGCGAGCATCAGAGCAAGCTATTCCCGCGCGCGAGCGGCGTGCTGCTCCATCCCACGTCGCTGCCGGGGCCGTATGGCATCGGCGACCTGGGCGCGTGGGCCTACCGCTTCGTGGACTGCCTGGTCGCCGCCGGGCAGAGCGCCTGGCAGGTGTTGCCGCTCGGCCCGACCGGTTTCGGCGAGTCGCCGTACCAGGCGCTTTCGACCTTCGCCGGCAACACCAACCTGATCAGCCTGGATGGGCTGGTCGCCGACGGCTGGCTGACCGCCGAGGAAGTGGCCGGGCGTCCCTTCTTCTCGCCGCGCCGCTGCGACTACGCGGCGGCCATCGCCTTCCGCGACGAGTTGCTCTCGCTGGCCTTCGACCGCTTCGCCCGCGACCGCGAGGCCGTCGCCGCGCACGAAGCCTGGTGCCACGACCCGCAGCGTGCCTGGCTGGACGACTTTACCCTGTTCATGGCTCTCAAAGAGTTTTACGGCGGGCGGCCCTGGGTGGACTGGTCGGAGAGCGAGATTTTCCGCGAGAAGCAGGTGCTCAGCGCGGCACGCTCGATGCACGCCACGCGCATCGCCGAGCACCGCTTCCGCCAATGGTTGTTCTTCCGCCAGTGGGATGCGCTGCGCGCCTACGCCAACGGCAAGGGCATCCGCATCGTTGGCGACATCCCCATCTACGTGGCCCACGACAGCGCCGACGTGTGGGTCAACCCCGAACTCTTCGACCTGGACTTCTACGGGCGGCCCAACTTCATCGCCGGCGTCCCGCCGGACTACTTCAGCGTCACCGGGCAGCGCTGGGGCAACCCGCTCTATGTGTGGGAGGAGCATCAGCGCACGGGCTATGCCTGGTGGATTCGCCGTATCGAGGCTATGCTCCAGGTGGTGGACATCGTGCGCATTGACCACTTCCGCGGCTTCGACCTGTACTACAAGATTCCCGCCGACCGGCCCACTGCGCAGGGCGGGCGTTGGGTCAATGGGCCGAAGATTGGCTTCTTCCGCGCCCTGAGCGCCGGGCTGGGCCGCGAACTCGACCAACTGCCGATCATTGCCGAAGACCTGGGCGATGACCTGGGCGCAGCGATTACGCTGCGCGATACCCTGCGCTTGCCGGGCATGGCCATCCTGCAATTTGCCTTCAGCAGCTACGAAGGCGACGAGAACCGCTTCCTGCCGCACAACCATGTGCCGAACATGGTCATCTACACCGGCACGCACGACAACAACACGGTATGGGGCTGGTGGACGAACGAGTCCAGCCCCGGCGAGCGCGAGCACCTGCGCCGTTACGTGGGCAAGGAGCGCATTGACGAGCCGAACTGGGAGCTGATCCGGCTGGGCATGGCCTCGCCGGCGCACACCTTCATCGCCCCGTTGCAGGACGTGCTCGGCCTGGGCGCGAGCGCACGCATGAACAAGCCGGGCGTCCCGGCGGGGCAATGGCGCTGGCGCTGCCAGCCGGGCGACCTGCCGGGGGACATCAGCGGCACGCCCTGGGAGCGGCTGGCCGCCCTGACCCGCGAGCACAACCGCGCGCCCGGTTGACCTCACCCCCACTCGGCCCACTGACGCGGACCTCGCCGCCCCCTCTCCAAAGTGGAGAGGGGACAAGCCGAGCGCAGCGAGGCCGGGGGTGAGGTAAACGCAGCGCACGACCTGCGACGATCTGCGAGGATCACGGCTGGCTAAGCATGGGAGCCGACAACGATGAGCCAGGTGATCGAGATCTCCGATGTGGGACGGCTGGCGCGCGGCTGCTTTGTTTGCGGGGCGCGGCTGTGGGATTGCACGGTAGACGGCTGCAAGCCGGGCCGCAACCGGGCGGGTGACGTGTTGCACTGCAAAGTATGCAACGCGGTCTATGTGGTCACGCGCAAGGTCGAGCAGCCCGGCAACCAGCATGGGAGGCGGAAATGAGCGCAACCGATCCCCTGGTGCTGGAGGTATTCCGCCAGGGCAAGCCGCCCGAACAGACGCGGCGCGAAGCGGACTACATCGAGGACTTGCTCGGCCTGACGGCCCCGGCGCATCTGCTGGACGTGCCATGTGGGGGCGGGCGGCTGGCGGTCGAACTGGCCGGGCGTGGTTACCGCGTGACGGGTGTAGACATCGAAGCGGCGCTGCTCGATGACGTGCGCAGTGAGGCTGCGACGCGCAGTCTGGAGGCGCGGATCAACGTCGAGCAGCGCGACATGCGCGATCTGCCCTGGCGCGAGGCGTTCGACGGGGCCTACTGCTTCTGGGAAAGTTTTGGCTTCTTCGACGACGAGGGCAACCATGCCTTTCTGCGCGCCGTCGCCTCGGCACTGAAGCCGGGCGGCAGGTTCGTCTTCGATACGCACGTCGCCGAGACGATGTTGCCGCGCCTGCTACAGCGTCCCTGGGAGCGCGTGGGCGACGACCTGCTAGTGCTGAAGAGCGCGACTACGACCCCGCCAGTGCCGTCATGACCCGCCATCTGACGGTTGTGGGGCATAGGCGCACGGCGACATTCGACGTGAGCACGCGGCTGTACACCTACCGCGAGCTGGTGACGCTGCTCGGCTCCGCCGGATTTACCGCCTGCGAGGGCTACACCTGGCTGAGCATCGTCCCCTTCATGATGGGCGCGCCCCGCCTGCTGATGGTGGCGAGCAGGGAGTGAACGGGCCGGAATGCGGTCGCGGACAGGCTCATCCCGCAGTGGGCGCAGCACAGCAGGATTCCCGGTACCCAGGTGCGGGTGACAAGACTCCGAAGAACGCGGAGTGGGTAGGACTATCTCGCCGGTTTCACTGTGTAAGGCGCAATGCCTAAAGGAGACTCCAATGGCCGGGTATTCGATTCAGATCGAGCAAGCCACTCTAGAGAACACATACTTTCGCCAGGTGCTGTTCACTGCACCGAAAAGCCAGTTAGTGCTGATGGCGCTTCGGCCAGGGGAAGAGATCGGCTTAGAAACGCACGCCACTACGGACCAGTTCTTCCGCATTGAGGCTGGAGAGGGCCTGGCCATCATCGGCGGTCAGGAGCACCCGCTGAAGGATGGCACAGCCTTGGTAGTCCCAGCCGGGGTCGAGCACAATGTGGTCAACACATCCCAGACCAAGCTGCTCCAGTTGTACACGATCTACACACCGCCACAACATCCGGACGGCACTATCCATAAGACCAAGGCAGAGGCTGAGGCCGCGCATCACGACGATTAGGCCGCATCACACAGTGGGGGCAGAACGCACCAACACACCGCGAACAATACTCAGCTCCGCCGGATTCTCCGCCTGCGCGGGCTACTCCTGGCGGAGCATCGTCCTGTTCATGATGGGCGCGCCCTGTCTGCTGATGGTGGCGACCAGGGGGTGACAGCAAGCGGATCGTAGGGGCGTATTGCGATACGCCCCTACGGGACGCTCAGGGCAGCGCCCCTCATGCGCCTTGACGATCATGATCGGTAGTCGCTTGTAGGGGCGGGTATGCAAACCCGCCCCTACAAGACATTTGCGCGTATTACCTGACTTGATTATCAATTCTCATCAGACATCGGAAGTCTGCCCGGAAGATGAGGCCGATTGCTTTCTGCACCGAGGAACACCCATGACCGACTCGCTACAAGATGCCAAGAACCGTTGGGAACAGACCACCCTCCAGCGCACGCTGGATCGCTCGCCGGAGCGCAAACCCTCGTTCCAGACCTCGTCGGGGATTGAGGTGGAGCGCGTCTACCTGCCGGACGAGGGCGCCGATGCCGATGCCTACCTGGACAGGCTGGGCTTCCCCGGCGAGTACCCGTTCACGCGCGGCGTGCAGCCGACCATGTACCGGGGCCGGCTGTGGACGATGCGTCAGTACGCCGGCTATGCCACCGCCGAAGAGACCAACGCCCGCTATCGCTTCCTGCTCGACGCCGGGCAGACGGGGCTGAGCGTCGCCTTCGATCTGCCCACGCAGATCGGCTACGACCCCGACGATCCGCTCGCCCTGGGCGAAGTGGGCAAGGTGGGCGTGAGCATCCCCACCGTGCACGACATGGCGCGGCTGTTTGAGGGCATCCCCCTGAACAAAGTCAGCACCAGCATGACCATCAACGCGCCCGCCCCCATCCTGCTGGCGATGTACATCGCCGTCAGCAAGCGGCAGGGCGTCGAGCCACGCCAACTGCGCGGCACGGTGCAGAACGACATCCTCAAGGAGTACATCGCGCGTGGGACGTACATCTTCCCGCCCAAGCCCTCCATGCGCCTGATCATCGATCTGTTCGCCTACTGCGCCCGCGAAGTGCCCAAGTGGAACACGATCAGCATCAGCGGCTATCACATCCGCGAGGCGGGCAGCACCGCCGTGCAAGAAGTCGCCTTCACCCTGGCCAACGGCATC
>JAGPFT010000281.1 GCA_018056405.1 Anaerolineae bacterium | reverse complement strand
CACGCCAGCCGCCGGGCCGTCTGCTTCCGTCGCGCCGGGGATGCGCGCCGCTGCGCGGACGGTCGTCGTCGCGCCGTAGGCCAGGGGGATCTCGGTTGGCATGTCCTCAGCCAGGAAGTAAGCCTCGCTGAGGGCTGCGCTGGGCACGGCGGGGACGCTGGCGCTCAGCGGCCCGATCAGCCCGTCCGCGCTGACGCCCGCCACGGCGTAGTAGTAGCGGTAGCCGTCGGTCGTCGTCTCGTCTACGAAGCTATTCGCCTCCGCCAGAACGCCGCCCAGCGGGGCGAAGCCGCCAGTCGCCACCGGGCTGCGGTAGACGCGGTAGCCCGCCGCGCCAGGAACGGCGTCCCAGGTCACGGTCACGCTCCCGCTAGCTCCTTCGGCGGTCACGTTCGCGGGTGGCTTAGGCGCGCGGAACGAGGCATGGCGCGTCCCGGCCCAGAGGTTGCCGCTGAGCGCGCCGACCGTCACCTTCAGCGCGCCGTCGGTGACGACCGCTGACTCGACCGGCTGCACCAGGTGTAACTCGCCGCTGAGGATGCCGCCCACGTCAATCGGGACGGTGCGCGCCTCGCCCACCTGGGCGAAGGCCGGGGCGAGGGCGAATCCCTCCGGCAGCAGCCCGCTCACATCGAGCGTCACCGTCTGCGCGGCCTCGCCCTTGTTGGCGACAACCAGGGCGGCATTGCCCGCCGCCGCGTCCACCCGCAGGAAGGCGTAGACGCCGCTCGCATCATCGGCCAGCAGGGTGATCCGCTCGCCTTCGCGCAGCGCGGGATTGGCACCGCGCAGCGCGGCCAACGCCTGGTAGAAAGTGAGCATCTCTTCGTCGGGCGGGCCATAGGCGTTGCCGTCGGCGTCCGGCCAGGGGTAGGGTGCGCGGTTGTAGGGATCGTCCTGCAGGGTGCTGCCGTCGCTGACGCTGGGCGCGTCCAGGGCGATCTCGTCGCCGTAGTAGATCGTCGGCGCACCGGGCAGGGCGAATTGCAGCAGGGCGGCCAGCTTCTGGCGCTCGGTGTCGCCGGCCACGAAGAGCAGGCGCGACGTGTCGTGGCTGCCCAACAGGTTCAGCATGGCCTGGTTGGCCATCGGCGGGTAGTCGGAGGCGATGTCCTGGATGATCCCGTCAAGCTGGCTGGGCGTCAGCGCGTGCAGCAGGCGGTCGCCATTGGCGTCGTTGTCGGTGAAGTTCTCCTCGCGCACGAAGCCGAGAATACCCCGTCGAAGCTGGTAGTTCATCACCGCATCCCACTCGTTGCCCAGCAGCCAGCGCGTGGCATTGCCCCATTCCTCGCCGATGATCACACCCTCGGGGTTGGCGTTGCGCACGGCGTTGCGGAAGCCTTCCCAGTAGTCGCTGGCCGGGCCGCCGGCGTCAATGTCGCCGCCCACGTCCAGCCGCCAACCGCCGATGCCCTCCCGCCCCCAGGTCGCTACCACGCTGTTGCGCCCGGTGTAGACGTACAGGCGCACGGCGGGGTTGTCGCTGTTGAGCTTGGGGATGCTGTCGAAGCCGGCCCAGGAGACGTAGTAGGTCGCGCCCTGCGGGTTGTCCACGCACGGTGAGGGCTGCTCGCCCTTGGGCGGCACGAAGAAGAACCAGTTGCGGTAGGGGGATTCCAGGCTTTCGCACGCGCCGACCTCTTCGTAGCGCCCGTAGCGGTCGAAGAAGGGGCTGTCCGACGACATATGGTTGAACACGCCGTCGAGGATGAGCACCATGCCGCGCGCTTCGGCTTCGGCGACGAGCGTCTGGAACGTCTCCAGATCGCCCAGCAGCGGGTCCAGGGCCTTGAAGTCGGCGGTGTCGTAGCGGTGGTTGGAGCGGGCGGCGAAGATCGGGTTGAGGTAGAGGGCCGTCACGCCCAGGTCTTGCAGGTAGTCGAGCTTTTCGATGATCCCGGCCAGGTCTCCGCCGAAGAAGTCCGAATTCCAGCGGTTCTGGTACTCACCGGGCTGGCGCGGGTCTACGGGTGGCTCGTTCCACGTCTCGTGGAAGATGGCGCGCAGCCCGTCGTAGAACTCCAATTCGTCATCGGCGGGGTCGTTGGACGGGTCGCCATTGCGGAAGCGGTCCGGGAAAATCTGGTAGACGACCGCGTTGCGCATCCATTCGGGCGTGTAGAAGGCCGGGTCGTAGACGGTGAGCTGGTAGCTGAGGTCGGGGCTTTCGTCGTAGACGGTGCCGGGGCCGCCCTCGTTAGCCGGGAAGTAAGCGCCGTCCGCGCCGGGGCGGGTGTCGTCCTCGTAGTACACGGTCTGCTCGCCCCGACTGACCAGGAAGCGGTACCAGTAGATCGTCGGCGTCTTGCCCGTGTCGAGCGTTGCTTCCCACAGGTCATAGCCGTCCGGCGTGGTGGCGATCACGCTCATGGGCAGTAGCGTCTGTGTCTGGGCGCGGTCGTCCCACACGCGCACGGTGACTCCGTCTGCATCGCGCGCCGCCGTGCGGAAGCGCAGCGTCACCGCGCTGTTGGTGGGCACAGGGCCGCTGGGCGTGCGATAGAGGTCGTCGCGGCTGTCGTGCCGCAGCGCCGCACGGTCGAGTCCGCTCTCCGCATCATCCTGGGCGAGCAGGCCGTTGACAGGGAGAAGCGCGGCGATCAACAGCGCGCATCCCGCGAACCGAACCAGGTGAATCGCTAGTCTACGCATAAGGTTGCTCCTCGCAAAGACCTGTGTGTAGTTGGGAGTGCGGCGCGCCCTGTGGGGTCGCCACTATCCTGGAATGTACAGAAGAGCGGCACTTTGTGCAATATTCGCGCGGCAGATTTTGAGGCAATCGCCCTGCCTCCCGCACAGGGTGCGTGCAAAACCTGTCAGGCAACAGGGTCGCGCTCCTTAGCCTCACCCCCAGCCTCGCTGCGCTCGGCTTGCCCCCTCTCCACGACGTGGAGAGGGGGCGGCGAGGCGCGTCAGCGCCGAGCAGGGGTGAGGCTACGGCCAGCGTCACCCGTATCACTGACAACCACCCCCCGCACCTCGCACCCCCGCACACGGTGCATTGCCGCCGCCGCCTCGATCGTTTAAGATCAGGCTGAGCTTCCGAGTAACGCAGGAGAGGATGTGATGCCAGATACTCCAGATACAGTGGGCAATGGGGCGAACGCCGACGCGCCGGTCGAGCAGCGTTTGCAGAGCCTGATCGAGAACCTGTCCTCATACATTGAGTATTATCACGGCGGGTGGTGCCGCCTGGTGTCCTTCGACGGCAAGGTGGCCCGCGTCGAGCTGGGCGGAGCGTGCGAAGGCTGCCCCCTGTCGCTGAACACGCTGCATGGCTGGATCGCCGGCACGGTGCGCCAGTTCTTCCCCGACATCACCATCGAAGAAGCGCCGCCGCAGCCCTGATCTGCGGGCGCGGCGGGTGGTGCCCTTCACGCTCTGCCGCCTGGCAGGGCGTGCGCTTTTCTTGCCGGAAGCGGGGGACGGCAGCCCTACCTGCCTCGCTCTAGCTGACTGATGGCTGACCACTGATCGCTGTTGGGGAGCGCGATGCACACCACGCTGGTCACTTACGTGATGCCGCCCGTCGGGGTGACGCTGGGCGCGCTGTTCCTCGACGAAGCGGTGGACTGGAAGATCGTCGGCGGCGCGGCAATGATCCTGGCCGGCGTGGTGGTCGTCAACTGGCACGGGCGGCGGGTGCGGAGGTCAGTGGGAGCGGAGGCGGCAGATTAGCGGGTTACTCAGGTGTACGGCTAGGTTTCTCTTCTGTTGAGCTCAGGAGATAGCCTTCCTATCGTTTGTGTTTATGAACTTATGATCACACTATGTTTGGAGTAAGATAAATGGATGACGAGTCGCAGTTATCCCAGGGGCAGCGTTATTACTTCATAGACGAGTCAGGCGACGGCACAGTGTTTGACGCACATGGGCGTGTCATCATTGGGCAACCAGGATGCTCGCGCCTCTTCGTCTTGGGATTGTTGGCTGTTGGCGATCCGGCTGACCTGACTGAGCAGATGAATGCACTTCGGGCCGAATTGCTGGCTGACCCCTATTTTCGGAGCGTGCCCTCGTTTGATCCCATGTCCCACAAGACAACCCTTGCCTTCCACGCCAAGGACGATCTCCCAGAGGTACGCCGTGAGGTATTCTCGCTGTTACGGAGGCGACAAGATTTGGAGTTCTTTGCCGTGATACGGGATAAGCTGGAAGTGCTCCGGTATGTCCAAAGTCGAAATGCGAGAAACCCTGCTTATCGCTATCATCCTAATGAGCTTTATGACTACATGGTTCGGCGTCTGACGAAGGGCCTACTTCATAAGTGCGATGAATATCAGTTGTGCTTTGCTCGACGCGGCAAGAAGGATCGCACGCAGGCTCTCCTTGATGCGTTGCTGGTGGCCCAGCAGAGATCTGTGCAACAGGCAGGGCCTCATTTGCATTCGGGGATCAGGGTGTTGTCTTGCGCACCGGAACAAAGCGCAGGATTACAGGCAGTGGACTATTTTCTTTGGGCACTGCAACGCTTGCTGGTACGTCAAGAAGAGCGCTACTGGTCGTACATCTGGCCTGCATGTAGATTGGTGATTGATATTGACGATAAGAGAGAGGCTGCTTACGGTAGATACTACTCACAGAAAAGGCCGCTATCTCTAGCGGCCTTAGACCAGCGGTATTTCTTGCCATAACGCTCAGGGATATAGGATGCGCTCTGCGCAATCACACGGCATGGAGCCGAATTTCGTCCCTGATAATTAGATTATAGCCTGTTCTCGTACCCTCGTAAAGCAAATCATTGCCCAATTGCTCTCAGTAATCCTCATAGACTCTGTTCCTGGGCGCTCTGTCCTGCTAGTACTCAG
>JAGPFT010000280.1 GCA_018056405.1 Anaerolineae bacterium | reverse complement strand
GTTATGCACTTTCAACCCCTATCCCCCAGCCCCTTTCCCCGCAAGCAGGGAAAGGGGAGCGATTTGCCCCTCTCCGCCAGCGGGGAGGGACCACAGGGTGGGGTCAATGCGCCGCACATGGCGTTGTGCGCTTCCCGCTGCGCCGAGCGCGTGAAGTTCATAACACGCTCTAGTCTTCGTGTGGCATCCGGCAGCGCGCGCCGCCGGCCCAGGGAATTGAGCCAGCCCCATGACTGACCACTTCGATCCCTTCGACGACCACGCCGAGGAGGGCGACCTGCTCGAAGCCTACTGCGTGAGCTGCAAGCGGAAGACGCCCATCGAGAACCCGCAGGCCATCTGGACGCGGCGCGGCGCGCCCGGCACGCGCGGCACCTGCGCCGACTGCGGCACGACGGTGATTCGCATGGGGCGCACCCCCGCCCATGACCGGCTCAAGAGACCAGAACTGGCGCAGTTGGCCGACCTGCTGCCCGGCAAGGCGGGCCGCAAGGCGGTTCCAGTCACCTATGTCAGCTATAGCGTGGCCGATGCGGAGTTCGCCGAGATTCTGGCGGAAGACCTCAAACGCGCCGGCGTGCACACCTGGCTGCCTGGCCCGGAAGATGAGGACGTGCAGTGGGCTACCGGCGTGCACCCCGCCCTGGTGGAATGCGCCGCCATGCTGGTCATCGTCACGCCGCTGGCCCTCAAAGCAACCAACGTGCGCGACGCATTGGACTACTTCGTCAAGACGCGCAAGCCCATTATCGTCGCCATGCTCGAACCCGCCGACCTGCCGGATTCACTGCGACGCAGGCCACGCTTCGACTTCTCCCGCGACGACTACAAGCGCCAACTGCGCGCGCTCGTTGCCGCGCTGAGCGAGTAAAGGGAGCGCAGGGGCTTGAGGCTTGAGCCAGAGCGCCCGTGAGCAAGGCAGACTCTCGACTCACAGCTCACAACTCACGACTCAGTACGCGCGGCGGATGAGGAAGGCAGCAAGCTGGCGCAACCTGTCCTGGGTCGGGTTGGCGATGCCGGTCGCGTCGAGGTGAGCCAGCGCCCTCTCGAAGTACTCGCTGGCCGTGCGATCGGTCTCGGCGATGGCCCCGCAGCGTTGCAGAATGCCCAGCACGTCGGCCACATCCCCGTCGGACAGCGTTTCCTGCGCGTAGATGCGCCGCAGCGCCGTCTGGTCGGCTGCTTCCGCACGCTCGAAGGCCACCAGCACGGGATACGACTTTTTCTTCTCGCGGATGTCGCCCGTCGCCGATTTGCCGGTCGCTGCCTCGTCGCCCCACACCCCCAGGTAATCATCGCGCACCTGGAAGGCCAGGCCCAGGTCGCGCCCGAACTGCGCGTAGGCGCGGATGACCGGCTCTTCGTCGCTGCTGAGCAGCGCGCCGATCTTCGTTGCCGCCTCGATCAGCGCCCCAGTTTTGTGGGCGATCATGGTCAGGTACTCAGCGGTCGTCACGTGCTCCCTCCCGGCAAAGACCATATCGAGCACCTGGCCTTCGGCGGTCCACAGGCACGCCTGCGAGAGCACCTGTGTTGCGCGAACCGCCTTGCTGGCGGGCACCTCAGCGCCCAGCAGACGGGCCACGGCCAGGTTCGCCAGCGCGTACAGCCCGTCGCCGGCGTTGATCGCCTGGTCGCTGCCCCACAACGCCCACACCGTCGGGCGGTGACGCCGCTCAGCCGAATGATCCATCACGTCGTCGTGGATCAGCGTGAAGTTGTGCAGGAACTCCAGCGCCGCCGCAGCGGGCAGCACATGGCGGTAATCGCCCGCGAGTGCCTGGGCGACCAGGGCCATCAGCAGGGGACGAATACGCTTGCCAGACACGCTGGAATGGGAATCGGCGGCTCCTGCGCCCCAACCGAAATGGTGATCGATCATCTCCCACAGCAGGGGAGCGACCTCGACCTGTTGCTGGCGCACAGCCCGCATCTCGGCGTCAATGTCGGCCAGGATGCCGCCAAACATAGATTCATACGACGCGGCCATCGCTGCTCCTTTCCGACGCGCACCGGCCCGTTCTCGCCGTCCATTCTACCACGTTTGGCATTGCCGGTCGCCCGCAAACGATCTACACTACGCGGGCGAAGAAGGGCCTATCTCACGATAGAGGCGAAATACTTGAACCGCAGGAGTAAGCTCAGGCAGGAAATTGAAGAGACGAGTTGCCGTGTCCTGGTTTACCTCACCCCCGCTCGGCGCTGACGCGCCTCGCCGCCCCCTCTCCATGCATGGAGAGGGGGCAAGCCGAGCGAAGCGAGGCTGGGGGTGAGGTAAACCACCGGATTACGAAATACTTCCCTGAGCTTACCGAGACACAGAGGGCGCGGAGAAGACCCTACACCATCTTTTTTTTCTGCGCTCTCTGCGCCTCAACGGTGACCTTTTGCCCCAGAAAGGAGATACGCTCGCGAAGAAGGCACCGCCAACGGGAGACGCGCCTATGCCCTCCACGATTCACGTCTCCGCGCCGGGCAAGCTCATGCTGCTGGGCGAGCACGCTGTCGTTCACGGGCGTCCCTGCCTGGTGACGGCTATGGACTCCCGCCTGCACATGACCCTGACCCACAGCGGCGACGACCGCTTCACCCTGGACGCGCCGGACGTGGGCGCGCGCGGCGTGACGGGCCGCCTGGCCGACGCCTTCCGCGATGGGCGCGCCCTGGCACAGGGGACGCGCTTCATCGAGAGCGCGCTGCGCGTTTTCGCCGAGCAGATCGGGCTGGAGGGCGGCGTCGCCATTGCCACGCGCAGCGACTTTTCCAGCCAGCTTGGGCTGGGCAGTTCGTCGGCCACCGTCGCCTGCGCGCTGTTCGGGCTGGCCTGTCTGCAAGGCGTTGACCTCGCGCCGGATCGCCTGTTCGACCTGGGCCTGGAAGCGATTCGTCGCGTGCAGGGCACCGGATCGGGCTTCGACCTGGCGGCGGCCATCTTCGGCGGGACGCTGTATTACGAGAATGCCGCGCCGCGCCGCATCGAGCCGCTGGAAGTGCCCGATCTGCCATTGATCGTCGCCTATTCGGGGGTCAAGGCGGACACGGCCACCTACGTTGAGCGGGTGAATGCGCGCCTGGCCGCATATCCGGCGGCGGTGGAGCATGTCTTCGAGGCGATGCGCGCGCTGGTGATCGCCGGGTGGGAAGCACTGGCGCAGGGCGACTGGGCGCGGCTGGGCCAATTGCTGGACGTGGGGCACGGCCTGGCCCACGCCCTCGGCGTGGACATCCCCCAGACGACGGCGCTGGTCTTCGCCGCGCGCGCGGCGGGCGCTTATGGGGCGAAGTTGAGCGGCGCGGGCGGCGGCGATTGCGTGATTGCCCTGGCAGCAGATGACCGGCGCGCGGATGTGGAGCGGGCGTTGGAAGACGCCGGAGGCACCCTGCTGCGCGTAGCGCCGAACGCGCCCGGCGTCCGCGTGGAAGCGGAGAACAGCCTATGAATCCGGCCAAAGCGACGGCCCTGAGCTGCGCCAACATCGCCTTCATCAAGTACTGGGGGCGGCGCGATCATGCGCTGCGCCTGCCGCTCAACGGCTCTATTTCGATGAACCTGGACGGGGCAACGACGATCACCACAGTGGTCTTCGACCCGTCACTGCCCGCCGACGAGGTGAGCATCGGGGGCGCGCCCGCGCCGACGCGGGCCGCCCGCCGCGTCAGCGAGCACCTGGAGCGCGTGCGGGCGCTGGCGGGCCTCGCTGAGCCGGCGCGCGTCGCCTCGCGCAATTCGTTCCCGATGGGCGTGGGCATCGCCTCGTCGGCGTCGGCCTTCGCCGCGCTGAGTGCGGCGGCGTGCGCGGCGGCAGGGCTGGCCCTCGATGAGCGCGAACTCAGCATCCTGGCCCGGCTTGGATCGGGATCGGCCTGCCGTTCCATCCCGGCGGGATTCGTCGAGTGGCACGCGGCAGATACCAGCCAGGACTCCTACGCCGAGAGTATCGCCCCGCCCGAACACTGGGACTTGCGCGACCTGATCGCCGTCGTGCAGGCGGAGCACAAGGAAGTCGGCTCGACCAGGGGACAGGAATTGGTGGACGCCAGCCCCTTCGCCGGGGCGAGGCTGGCTGCCGCCGAGCGCGCCCTGCCGGTCATCCGCGCGGCGATCCTGGCCCGCGACTTCACAGCCTTCGGCCAGGAGACGGAACAGGAAGCGATCCGCATGCACGCGGTAGCCATGACCTCGCAGCCCAGCCTGCTCTACTGGACGCCGGAGACGGTGCGCGTGCTGCAGGCCGTGCGCGCCTGGCGCGAAAACGGGCTGGAAGCGTACTGCACCATTGACGCGGGGGCGAACGTGCACGTGCTATGCCTGGGGGTGGACGCGGCGCGCGTGGCGGCAGCGCTGAGCACGCTGCCCGGCGTGCAGGAGGTCATCCCCAACCGGCCAGGGCCAGGTACGCGCCTGGTGACGGAGCACCTGTTCTAGCGCCGCAGAATCAAACGACCAGCAGCCAATCAGCGCCGGTCGCCAGGAGTACCCCCACCAGGACTCGAACCTGGGCCTCTGCCTCCGGAGGGCAACGCTCTATCCTCTGAGCTATGGGGGCGCAACTGCCACCAATTGTACCAACATCGCCCTCAGCGTCAAGCCTCGGCCTCGCTCGCGCCGTCTGTCTCGTCGTCGCGCAACACGGGCGCGATCTCGGCGCGACTCATTGACCTCACCCCCAGCCTCGCCCCGCTCGGCTTGCCCCCTCTCCATGTATGGAGAGGGGGCGGCGAGGCGCGCCAGCGCCGAGCGGGGGTGAGGTAAACCAGGGCGCAACAGACTGCTCGACAGGTTTAGCGCATACCGTCAAGCCTCGGCCTCGCCCACGCCGTCTGTCTCGTC
>JAGPFT010000279.1 GCA_018056405.1 Anaerolineae bacterium | reverse complement strand
CAAGGTTCGCGTGCGCGGCGATCTCGCCAGGGCGGTCGCCGTCAATGACGAAACAGTCCGCCGGATCGAAGGTGGGCAAAGTGCCGTACCAGGCCGCAACCTGCTCGTATTCATCCGGCCCGTAGGCTAGGCGAACGTGGTCGAGGATCGCCTCTCGCTCTTCTGGCCAGCGGATCGTGCGAACAGTCATGGTGTCCCCCGGTAGTCCCTTCCAAACGACCTCACCTGATCAGCGATTATACTCCGCCGATGGCAGGGCGCTACCGTCGCGGGCGGGCGCAAAGGTGGTCAGCCACTCGTTTGACGTGGAAGCATGGACCTCACCCGCAGCCTCACCCCCCGGCCCCCTCTCCACCACGTGGAGAGGGGGAGGCAGGCCGCTATGAAGCCTCCTTTCCACCACGTGGTTCAGGGGCGGACAGGCGTTGAGGTTGGCTTATAGTCTGGGGCAGGTCTTCGCTTTACCTCACCCCCGCTCGGCCCCCTGACGCGGGCCTCGCCTCCCCCTCTCTGTCAACGGAGAGGGGGAAGAGCCGAGCGTAGCGAGGCCAGGGGGTGAGGTTGCTCGGTCGCCCTCTCAATGCTTCACACGCTGCTGCCCGCCCCTGAACCCACAAAGCCAGGGGAAGGAGAGAGCTGCCTGCCCGATCGTCCCCCTCTAGCTCGGCTGGAGAGGGGATTGAGGGGGGAGGCCTCTAGCGAGCATTCCTAAACTTCCCTCGCAACAAGCCGTTCGCGGACCCCCTGTCGCCCGGCCTCTTGCGTATTTGTCGCCAGACGGTAAAGTAGGGACAGGCAGGAATGCCGCTCAGCATCGAAGGAGGACGAGCTTGACCGCCGATGACCTGTTCATTTTCTCTGGAACGTCGAATGAGCCACTGGCGCGGCGCATTTGCGAGTATCTCGCCGTTCCGCTGCGCCCGACTAGCATTCACCGCTTCAGTCACGGCACGCTGCGTATTCAGCTTGGCGAGAGCGTGCGCAACAAGGATGTCTATATTGTCCAGTCGCTCACCCGGCCAGTGCACCGGCACCTCATGCAGATGTTGATGATGCTGGACATCGCCCGGCACGGCGATGCCCGGCGGGTCACGGCGGTGATCCCTTACTTTGCCTATGGGCGGTCGGACAAGAAAGACGCGCCGCGCATCAGCATCACGGCCAAGCTGGTTGCGCAGCTCATCGAGACGGCGGGCGCCGACCGTGTCATCGCCATGACTCTGCACTCGCCCCAGGTGCACGGCTTCTTCGATGTGCCGCTCGATCACCTGACCAGCCTGCGCGTGCTGGTGGATCATTTCAAGAAGCAAGACCTGACCGACACGGCCATCGTCTCGCCTGATGTGGGCTACGCCAAGCCGGCCTCCAAGCTGGCCGCAGCCCTGGGGCTGCCGCTGGCGATTGGCACTAAGATTCGCCTGACGGACACGGAGGTTGAGATCAGTTCGGTGCTGGGCACGGGCGCTTCGTCGCGCCGCGCGATCATTGTGGACGACGAGATCGCTACTGGCGCGACGATGATGGAGATGATGAACGTGCTGCGCAGCAATGGTACGACCGACTTCTGCCTGGCCTGTACGCACGGCCTGTTCACTGGCAACGCCATTGAGCACCTGAACGCGCAGGAAGACATCGGCGAGATCGTCTGCACAGATACCGTCTACGCGCCGCACGCCGAGGAAGGGTTGGCCCGCCTGACCAATCTGTCGGTTGCGCCGGTGCTGGGCGACGCCATCTTGTGCAACCACGAAGGGCGCTCGGTGGGGGCGCTCTTCACCTTCTGGGAAGAGGGCGTCCCCGACGACAGCGCGATGGGCTAAGGGAGTCGGGAGTGGGAAGTCGTGAGTCGCGTCCCGGGGGGTGAAGGTTCAGGCGCGAGTCTTCCGAAGCCTGATGCTCCTGATGACCCGCAGCGCGGGTGCAACATCGCAACATTGCTGACAATCTTTGAGTTCCCCCTTTAGAAAGAGGTCCCTATGCATTCAGGCCATCATCCTACGGGCGCGCTGGCCCTGGGCGAGAGCGCTCTGACCATCAGCGACATCGTGCGCGTCGCCCGCCAGGGTGCCCCCGTCCAGCCGTTGCCGGAGTCGGCTCCGCCAGGGAGCGACCTGGCCGCCCGCCTGGATCGCATCGCGCGCAGCGCCGCCTGGGTCTGTCAGACGATGCAGGAGATCGAACAGGCCGACGCCGAGGGTCGCCCCCCGCGCGCCATCTACGGCGTGAACACCGGCTTCGGCGACAATGCCGGGCGGGCCATCTTCCGCCACCCGCAAGAGGCAGCGCAGCTCAGCCGCAACCTGCTGCTCAGCCACACCGTCGGCACCGGGCCGTACCTGCCGCCGGATGCGGTGCGCGCGGCCATGCTCATCCGCGCCAATACGCTGGCCCAGGGCTACAGCGGCGTGCGCCGGACGGTGATCAACACGCTGGTGGCCATGCTCAACCGGGGCGTGGTGCCGGCCATGCCCGCCCAGGGATCGCTCGGCGCGTCCGGCGATCTCGCGCCGCTGGCGCACCTGGCGCTGGTGCTCAGCGCGCCTCTGCCTGGCGAAGAGCCGCACCCCGGCGCGAACGGCCAGGCGTTCTGGGAGGGCGCGTTGCTGGACGGGGCGGAGGCCATGGCTGCGGCAGGCATTCCCCGCGTAGAACTCGGCGCGAAGGAGGGCGTGGCCCTGATCAACGGCACGGCGGTCAGCGCCGGAGTTGGCGCGCTGGCCTGGCACGATGCCTTCCATGCGCTGGCCGCCGCTGAGATCGCGCTGGCGCTGTCGGTCGAGGCGCTGCGCGGTTTCCGCGACGCTTTCCTGCCGCACCTGCACGCCGTGCGTGGCCACGAAGGGCAGGCCCAGGTCGCCCGCTTTGTCTACCGCCTGCTGGAGGGCAGCACCCTGGCACGCGGTGACGCCGATGTGGACCTTGACCCAGCCGAAGGCCCCCCGCAAGACCCGTACTGCCTGCGCGCTGCCCCAACAGTGCTTGGCGCGGTGCTCGACACGCTGTGCCATGTCGAGGGCGTGCTGACCCGCGAGATCAACGCCGTGACCGACAACCCGCTCATTTTCCTCGACGAAGAAGGGCCGCTGCACCTGCCGCGCGCCAGCAAAGCGGTCTCCGGCAGCAACTTTCACGGTGCGCCGGTCGGCTACGCACTGGACTTCCTGAAGATCGTCCTGACCGACCTGGCGAGCATTTCCGAGCGGCGGACGTTCATGCTGCTCGACGGGCGGCTCAACCGGGGGCTGCCGCCGTTCCTGGTCGCTGATCTGCCGGGCGAAGAAGGGCTGAACAACGGCCTGATGATGGCCCAGTACACGGCGGCGGCGCTGGTCAGCGAGAGCAAAGTGCTGGCCCACCCGGCCAGCGTGGATAGCATCCCCAGCAGCGCCAACCGCGAGGATCATGTCTCGATGAGCACCATCGCGGCGCGCGGCGCGGCGGAGATCGCCCGCAACGCCCAGACAGTGATCGCCATCGAACTGCTGTGCGCGTTCCAGGCATTGGAGTTGCGGTTGGAGCAGCAGCCGGACGCCCGCCTGGGGCACGGCACGGCGGCGGCGCTGGACTTCCTGCGGACGGTCGAGATCGCGCCAGGGCAGCCGTTGCGCCTGCTGCGCCGCGACGTGGCCATGTCCCCCTACCTGGACGCGCTGATCGAGGTCGTGCGCTCCGGCGCGCTGGTCGAGGCGATCCACCGCGCGCTGTGATTGCTGCGAGAGGCCAGGAGATGACTTCACTGCCGCTGCCAGACCCGATCTTACGCGACTTCCCCGACGAGATCACGACGGAGCGGCTGCTGATCCGCCCGCCGCGCCCCGGCGACGGCCCGGCGATCAACGCGGCCATTGTGGAGTCGCTGGCGGAGTTGCAGCCCTGGATGCCCTGGGCGCAGCCCCCGCCCTCAGTCGCCGACACCGAGACCCTGTGCCGCCGTAAAGCCGCCGACTGGGTGCGGCGCGACGACCTGATGCTCACGCTCTGGCGTCAGTCGGATGGGCTGTTCGTAGGGGCCAGCGGGCTGCGCCGTATTGACTGGTCGGTGCCGCGCATGGAGATCGGCTACTGGTGCCGCAGCAGTCTCAGCGGCCAGGGCTACATCACCGAGGCCGTGCGCGCCATCACCCGTTTCGCCTTTGAACACCTGGGCGTGCAGCGCCTGGAGATTCGCTGCGACGTGGACAATACGCGCAGCGCCGCCGTCGCTAGGCGCGCGGGCTACACGGTGGAAGCGCACCGTCGCAACATTGCGCGCGGCGTAGATGGCACGCTGCGCGATATGCTGGTCTTCGTCCGGTTCCCGGAGGGGGGTACGGAGGGCTAAACGCTGGCGTTCTGCTCGATGTTTTGCAGGGCGTCGGCGAGGGTAGGGTGGAAGATGAAACGGTGGGGGCCGTTGAAGCTGCCCAGGCTGAGCGCCAGCGCGCGCAGATAGGGGTTAGCGCCGACGACGATCACGCGGCACACCCGCCGGTCGCACACCATGCGCAGGGCTTGCAGGCGCGGGAACAGCTCTGCGCTGATCGTGTGCAGGCCGGACATGTCGGCAATCACTGTGATGCACCCGTCTTCGCCGAGCAGCGCGAAGCAGGGCGCTTCGGCCTCTTGGGCGCTGTTCAGATCGTCGTGGGTGATCTGCCCTGAGAAGCGGTAATACAGAGCGTCCAAAGCGGGGATGGCTTCGACGGTGATGGGCACGCTGGACTCCTCCTTGCTAGTGGTCAGATCAGTTAGGATTCAGAGACAGCTTTCGGCTCAGGGGTATTGAGTTTGGGATAGAGCCGTTCGAGACGAAGACGAGCGTCGCCCGTCGTAAAGCGCCAGTGAATGGTCGCCTGAG